>DAHWJX010000092.1:0-12933 GCA_027343965.1 Caryophanales bacterium
ATGGGTTATTTTATTTATTCCTACCGTCATTTTTCATCTCGTATTAAAGGCGGTCATACCAATGACAAGGTGCGTATCAGTACGACGGCCCGTCATGCAAGCGCAGACAATCTGGATATCCTAGTTGCCTTCGACCAAGAAACGATCAACTTGAATGCACCAGAATTACGTGCTGGCGGCATCGTAATTGCCGATGCAAAATTCAATCCAGTGTTGCCCGCCGACCTTGCGCAAAGCGTACAATTGTACAGTATTGCTATCACTAAAATCGCCGAAGAAAATGGCGCTGCTATTATGAAAAACATGGTGGCCCTAGGAGCTTCCAGTTATGTAGTTGGACTTAAACCCGACTTCTGTGCACCAGTCATCAATAGTCTATTCGGGCGTAAAAGTCAAAAGATCGTCGATCAGAATATGGCAGCTGTTGCAGCTGGGTATGATGCAATGAGAAACTTCGGCGTTAACTTTGAAGCTTTCTACCTTGCTCCCCCTACCCCATCAATGCACCTTCTGATGACTGGAAACGATGCGGTTGGTTTGGGGGCCCTGGCCGCAGGCGCACGAGTTATGCCAGCTTACCCGATTACACCAGCGTCCGACGTCATGGAGTATCTCATTAAAAAGCTCCCTCAAGTTGGCGGTGTGGTTTTACAAACGGAAGACGAAATTGCTGCACTAAACATGGCCATCGGAGCATCGTTCGCTGGCGCCCGTACACTCACATCCACATCAGGACCAGGCCTTGCGCTCATGATGGAAGCTATGGGTTTAGCAGGTATGACAGAAACTCCCGTCGTCATTATCGACGCCCAACGTGGTGGTCCAAGCACTGGTTTACCGACGAAACATGAACAAAGCGATATGTATGCTGCCCTATTTGGCAATCATGGAGAAATCGCAAAAGTGGTATTGACCCCTGCGAACGCCGAAGAATGCTTTTACGCGACCGCCGATGCATTCAACTATGCAGAACAATACCAATGCCCCGTTATCGTTATGACTGATCTCGCCTTATCGTTAGCGAGCCAGACTGTACCGGAACTTTCTTTTGATGCGGTAACTATCGACCGCGGTTATTTGGCCACAGAAGAACAGCTTGCTTCTACACCAGAGGGTCAACTCTTTAAACGGTACCAGTTAACCGACAACGGCGTATCGCCTCGCGTCTTTCCCGGACAGCATGGCGGTTTGCACCACGTAACTGGTGTCGAACATAGTGAAGTCGGTCGTCCGGATGAAGGGCAAGCCAATCATACCAAAATGATGAATAAGCGATTAAACAAATTTGCGGGCATCGAGTTGCCGGGCAGTGTAGCCTATGATGGTGTCGCAAACCCTGACGTACTGTTGGTAGGTGTTGGTTCCTCGCTTGGCCCCATCTCGGAAGCTGTTGAACGGTTGATAAAAGATGGTGTTAGCGTCGCATACGCCCAAGTTAAAGTACTTTCACCATTCCCGGTAAAGACCATGCAAGCCTATCTAGACAGTGCCAAACAAGTTATTGTTATTGAATCTAACGGAACCGGCCAATTGTTTCATCTCATGCAATTTTTTGGATTACATCATGCTCAAATGACTAGCCATACGAAGTATGATGGTACCCCCTTCTTGCCTGGCGAACTTGAATCGTACGTGAAAGGATCGATGTTAGCATGGCAACGGTAAAAGAATTTCGCAACAACGTTCGACCCAACTGGTGTCCTGGCTGTGGCGATTTTGCTGTACAGGCCTCTATTCAACGGGCTCTTGGCAACTTGAATCTTGACCCTGAACAAGTTGCATTAGTGTCAGGTATCGGATGCTCAGGACGTATCTCTGGTTACGTCAACGTTTATGGTTTTCACGGCGTTCACGGTCGATCATTACCGATTGCCCAAGGTGTCAAATTATCCAATCGTAACCTTACCGTCTTGGCTGCTGGTGGAGATGGCGATGGATTTGGAATAGGCCTCAATCACTTCATGCACGCAGTACGTCGTAATATGGACATCACCTACGTTGTGATGGATAACCAAATTTACGGTTTAACGAAAGGTCAGCATTCACCTACAAGCGCCTTCGGCTTTAAGGCGAAAACAACACCAGCAGGCAATATCGAGAATGCTCTCAGCCCACTACAAATTGCCTTGGCGGCTGGAATCACCTTCTTGGCGCAGGGATTTTCTCATGAAGTCAACCAGTTAACGGAACTCATCGAAGCTGGCATTCAGCATAAAGGCTTCTCTCTGATCAACGTGTTTAGTCCTTGTGTTACCTACAACAAAATCAATACGTATGAATGGTACAAGGAACACACCGTCAATCTGGAACAATTTCCAAACTACGATCCAACAGATCGAGCCTCTGCCATTTCTAAAGTCATGGAAACGGATGGCTTATGCACCGGTCTTATTTATCGCAACGATGAAAAACCAGCTTTTGAAGATCTCATTACAGGTTATAAACAAGAGGCTTATCTAGATCAAGATATTCATCTTGATGCAGACTATTTTGATAAAGTTATGCATGAGTTTGCGTAATAAAAAAGGTCTCGCCTAGGCGAGGCCTTTTCAGCTGCCAGAGAATCCTTCTGGCAGTTTTTTTATTGGTTGTATGATTTACCTAGTTAGCTGATGCTGACGCCCCCAAAAAGCTGTAAAGGACCTTATCTGCTGCACCGGAAAAACTATCAGGCACATACAAATCTACACGAATTGATCCTCCGGTTGCAAGATTGGCAACGACACCGCGATCTTCATAGGGAAAACTTGGATTTGCTTGCGTAAATATCAAACTCTGCCCTTGTACAACCCACTCAGCAGCATTCGCCTGCACAGCATTCATATTGTCATAAAAGCCCTGAATATCACGCTTATCCGTCTGAATCACTTCCCGTAGAACTTGTGATGTGTCTCGGGCGTCGCGCATACTTACAACCGTTCCACTTGGTGTCGATGTAATAGCCTGCATCACCCACCCACTTGGCACCCACACAAAATCAACCGTAGTTGAGGACGGTACAAAACCAGTCCTGCTACCATCTCTTTGCACGGACAACTTCACCAATGTCATACCACTTACTGTCGCTGTAGAAGGTACCTTTGGCGCCAAACCCGTCGTTGACCCCTTTTGCGTACTGGGTGTAGATTTTGCGGGACTGCTAGACGACGTCCCAGTTCCTTTGGTCTGTCCCACTGAGGCAGGAACCGTCGATGATGAAGAAGGCTGCACGGTAGCTGTGGCCGTAGCCGATTTACTCGTCGATGGCGAAGTTGAAGATGAAGATGAAACAGAAGGTGATGTTGTAGCCGAAGTAATTGGCTGAGCAACAGGTATGCCACCCCCAGTGCTCGACTGCGTGCCACATCCAAACAATAATGCGCTCAGGGTCACTAAGGCTAACAAACTGCTGCTATAGTAAATTTTTTTACGCATGCCATCACATCCTTAGGACAAGTACCAAGAATCATATATACTGACTATATCATGTTATAGTCGTTAAAAACAGAAAGGTGATTAAATTGCGCGATGAATGGAAAGGCATTTCATTAGAATCACAAGCGGAATTATTGCAACGCAATGTTTATATCTATCGTATTGAAGGTCGTGAGTATACGATAGAACTGTTTGAAAAACAATCAGGCGAGTGTTACGCCATAGGAACGCCAAGTGATAGTGACCAAATTATCGTTTATGGTAGTGCAATCGTCACGGAGCCTAAAGTCGCCTTGCAACAAACGATTGCCAAAATCAATCGCGATCATTTTCAAACCGAAATTACACAAATCGGCGAAGATGTACGGTCACGCCACGATTAGCTGGTAAGGTCTCTTGGCACCCAGTCCATCAGTGAAGTGCTTGCGCAATCACGTTGACAATGAGCCCTAAAACAACACCTAGAAGCGCGCCCATAAACACTTCACTAGGCTGATGCCCTAGCATCTCTTTTAAACGCTTCTGGTATACATCCTGTCGAAAAGCGGCTGCGGGATTGTCCAAGTATCGCCGAATTTCAGCCTCCAGCTTATTGATCGCGATGGCCTGTTCGCCTGCATGCCGCCTTATCCCGGCAGCGTCATACATAACGATCACAGCAAAAACGACACAGGCGGCAAATAGCATCGATCCTGCGCCAGTTCGAAATGCAACAACAGTGGCTAAAGACGACACAGCAGCCGAATGAGAACTTGGCATACCACCAGTAGAAAACATTTTAGAGACATCCCATTTACGATCAGTCAAGTAATAAATGGGAACCTTAACCGATTGTGCGATAAGAATCGATAAGAGCGAAGCCGTTAATGCCGGGTTGTAAAAAACACCTCGGCCTAACAACAAAAGCCACAAACGAAGTACCCCCTCTGATGATCCTCATGCCTAGAGTAAATGACTGAATGCAAAAATGCAAAACAAAATCCATGATGTTGAAGGTGCAAAAAGAGCACACGAGACAATCATTTTTCCCATACTGTGTAACTACAAGGAGGGATTCTTTGTGGTTACTATGCTGCCCATCGAACTCGATGGAAGAACGTGTATCAGTGTCGATGTCATGCTACCTAAAACACATCTGATTGCCATACAAGCTCACAGTGGTTACATCATGTGCGGCGCGTTGGATGTCAACTTGCTTAATACGCGACTACACAGCCGAAATATCATCGCCGGACGTGCCGTAGGCGTGCGCACAGTAGAAGAATTACTCAATGCTCCGCTTGAGGCCATTACCGATGCAGCTGCGTCTTTAGGTATTACCAAAGGCATGACTGGAAAAGACGCGCTATGCATCATGTATGACTTGACAAGTCCATGGGAACAGGGCTGAATTAGCCCTTTCCCAGTCCAGCCCTATCACGAACAACCTAACGGATATGCAATTCATCAAATTGAATGGCCCGCGTGTGCACGGTGTGTTTCCATACCCGGTTGTGTCTTGTAAACAACGCCATAAACGTAACCGGAAACCAGCTTAGCATGAAAAATGGAAACAGCGGTAAACCAAGATAAGCTTTCCATGGAATACGCTCAAGAAACATAGCCAGTGGCATCTGCAACAAGATAAAGATATTGATCATAGCCCAAAACCAAGTCGGAAGCAATTGCGTTGCCCCCGATGTGGCCGATGCCGCAGCTGGCGAAGATGCCTGAAACAACAACATGAATCCTGTTAGAAACAGGATCAGAAATCGCATAGGCTGAAATAAATAAATAGCTGCGTCCAATTTCCCTAAACTGCGTTCTCGTACACTCGCCGAAAGCAGTGGAAACATGTATTGTTGCGCACAATTGAAATGCCCTTGCATCCAGCGCAGACGCTGCCGCATCGACGCAGGTAAAGTGATCGGTTTTTCATCATACACTTTTGCATCATGAGCCCACTCTGGAAATACCCCTAAAGACACACAACGAGCACCAAATTCAACGTCCTCGGTCAACCCTGTAGCATGCCATCCAAGTTTCTGTAGCAATTCCATGTCGATACACAGCCCAGTGCCACCCAGTGCGCACGATAACCCCAAGTTATACCGAGCCAACTGCCACATGCGATTCGTGTACCAATAAGAAATAGCCATCGAAATGCTAACCCAAGAATCATACGGATTTTTAATATCCAAATACCCTTGTATAACTTTCTTGCCTTTAACTAAACGATCATTCATTACCTGTAAAAAGTTCGTACCAACCAAGTTGTCTGCGTCAAACATGACGACTGCGTCGTACTTTGTTTCAGACTCAGCCAGACCTTCAAGCATCCAGCGAATCGCGTAGCCCTTACCCCGATCTGTATCAGTGAACCGTTCTGCTGCAATAACACCATGCTTACGTGCTATGTCCGCGGTGTTATCTGTACAGTTGTCAGCGATCACATAAATATCATACAACTCGTCAGGATAATCTAACCGCTTTAAATTTTCTAGAAGCGGACTAATCACACGCTCCTCATTATGAGCAGCTACAAATATCGCAAATCGCTTCGAAGGCGTCCAAACGATCGTCCGTTTACGGTAGAACAACCCAAACACAGAAAGCACAACCTGGTAAGCGCCGATGAGACCTGTGACGGCTTGCATGGCAATAAATGCGCCGTCAAGCACTGCATTCCAGAACCCCAATCGAAGTCTCCCCTGTCATGTCACGTCATGCGAAGTATCCTAGTCACTATAACATGTATGTCCATGATGGGACAAGTAGACGCCACTTCATCGACTCGTTATAATAAATAGGTTAATGGCATTTTCATAAGCTGTTCGTATTATTAAGGAAATGAGGGACGCCCACTTGCATGCGTTGTCTGTATCATTGGAACACTTCATTACACATTATGGCGTGTTAGCCGTATTTCTTGCCATGGTGTTGGAAAGCGCCTGTATACCACTGCCTAGTGAATTAATCATGACCTATGCTGGTTTTGAGGCTTTCCGACATAACATCGGATTTACGGAAGCCGTCATTGCTGGCATCCTGGGCAACTTGGTTGGATCACTTATCGCGTATTATGTTGGCAAAGCGGGAGGACGACCCTTTTTACGTCGGTATGGCAGATATATTTTATTCTCCGATAAACACTTTGTTTCAGCAGAACGCTTTTTTGCAAAATGGGGCAGCTTAGCTGTGCTTATTTCACGCGTATTACCAGCCATTCGCACGTTCATTTCTTTACCTGCTGGTATTGCAAATATGCGTATCGGAAAGTTTATTGTTTTTAGTATCATCGGTTGTATTCCTTGGGTGTATCTCCTTGCCTACATCGGTTATTCTCTCGGACAAAATTGGGACAGTGTTTCAGCTCATACTGGTGCCTTCTCGTATATCTTTGGCGCCATTCTTGTACTCGTTGTCGTGCTCTTTTGGGTGCGCAATCGTAACAGCAGGGCACAATCCACCTCAAAATAATCCATCGTCTCCCATTGGGTCCTTGCTTCGATTACATTTTTGATCGATGCAAGGACTTTTGAAATTCGTTTATAAAATAACTGATCGGTTGCGCAAACACTTTGCGAAATGAAACATTAGCACCTTCACTGACAGAGTCCTTCATAAATCGAACGACATCCTTCCACCCAAATGTATGCACCAACTTACTAACTGCCATATAGTCTTCCAATTCCACATCATAAGGCGCCCGGAGCATGGCATTTTCTCCACTTGTTAAAGCGACCCCTTCACGGTTTCCAAAAGCAGCGAGTACTTGTGCTTCGCCCCGTTTCACCAACATCATCTCACTAGGTTTTGCAACATGTGCTTGGGTCTGCAAACCTTCCATCCAAGCAACACCTTCATTGATCCACGTTGGAATACTGCGAGCGATTTGATTTTGATTAAAAATAACATGGGTTAGTTCATGAGTCAGCACATTGTATAGACTCCCTTTCGATGTATTGGCATATAGCGGAATGTAGACAACGCTGCCATTAGCTACCCCATTGGTGCGTGTTACCATCGTATCGGCAACCGTCTGTTGAATTCCCCACCGTTCAAGACCGGAAAGGTATCCATTTCTCGTAGCAAAAAGATAAACCGATAGGGGTTGCACATACGAAAGTGATAGGGTTTTTTCGATTTGCGGTAGACTTTGCGTACGAAGAATTTGTATCACTTGCGCTAGCGAGGATGCCCTGACACTGTTGTCTCCTGGTAATACGACAACTTGTGGTTTCGTCTTTGGATAGTTCACAGACATTTTTTCCAGCAGCAGGACCTCTTTTTGCGAAATCCACTGTCCAATTACAACACTCACTTGATGAATTTGCTGTCTTGGTACACGGGACAATGTTAAGACCGTCCCCAAGACAAATACCCATAAGATTAGTTTACGCAAAAAAACCACTCTCTTTCCCTGATAAAACATCATGGTCAAGAGAATGGTTCCTTATACAAATCCATTACTTTGTGCCAACTAGTAAGCGTAAGTCATTCACAATTTCTTTCGCGTGTGTTGCCACTTTCACTTTGGCATATACTTTGGCAATTTGCCCTTGCGGATCAATAAGAAACGTTGTTCGTACAATACCCATGTACTTTTTCCCATACATACTCTTTTCTTGGTACACACCATACGCCATCGATACGGTCTTATCAGTATCCGCAAGAAGCCTATAGGGCAAATCTTGTTTCAGGACGAATTTTTCATGCGATACAAGGTTATCTGTACTCACCCCAAGCACAACGGCGTTGAGATTCGTGAGTTCCTCATAAAAATCGCGAAATCCAATCGCTTCTGTGGTGCACCCCGGCGTGTTGTCCTTGGGGTAAAAGTACAAAATCACGTACTGTCCGCCAAAGTCAGCGAGGCTAACCTCTTGCCCACCTACAGTCAACAGATGTACGGCAGGCGCTACTTGTCCAACTTCAGGTAACATGAGATTCCTCCAATAAAATTAGTGAACCACTCGAACAGTGACATGCTCCAAACCGAATTGCATAGCAAGACTGGTTTGAGGAAGATAAATGTCAATACGGTTTCCTTTAATAGCCCCGCCAACATCCACGGCTCTGGCGTAAAATCCATTTTTAGGAAGATAAGGATCTGTGTACCCTGAGATAAACAACTTTGAACCTAATGCAATAACTTTTGGATCCACGGCTACAGAACCAAATCGCAAAGCGTTTCCAAAATAATCCACGGCACCCCATGGGCCGTTTGATGAAGCAGAACTGTCATAGGCGGATGCTACCATAGCCTGTGGTGCACCGAGAGTAGGTTGTGTTAAGGCAGCACCTAACACTTTTGGTTTACTCGGAACCATAGATGCTGTCAAACTACCACGAGCAATCAACAGCACGCGGCCAGCCGTTACAGTCGTCGATACTAAGTGGTTTAGACTCATGATGCTCGATGTTGATGTGTTGTAGCGTTTTGCCAAATAGACCAATTGGTCACCGTTTTGTACCTTATATAAAAATGGCAAGGCGAGTCGCTCACCAGGGAACAGATACGAATTCTGTGTGACATCGTTAACTAAAGCAAGATCGCGCAACCCAAAGCCAGCACGTAGAGCCACAGAATACATGCTATCTCCATTATGCACAATATAGGGTGCTGAGGGCAAACTTGCGGCTAAAGAAGGTACAGTTATCGCAAAAAAGCCACTACAGGCCATGACAACACCGACAATAGCTTTTGAAAGACGAGACTTCACCATGTACAATCCCTCCCATGCCTCCGGAGTTAGCTGACGGGTTCGGGAGAGGTTGTCCCGCTTTGCAAACAATGCAAAGTTCACCCCAAATGCTAACGGTTCCTCCGTACGCATCGTAACAATGCGATTCGGCTCTATGTGATTACTCGTTCTATACTAAATCACCCAAGACTTCTTGTCAGGCTGTAATTGTTACCACGGCAATTATTACAAAGATTGAACCACACGCACCGTTTCTATTGTAGGGTCATCAGGTCCTTGCACAGGTAAACCCGCCTCTAAATTAGTCTTGATATAAGAAACGTTATCTTGCGTTACCACTTCACCCGGCAAAAGAATCGGTATACCAGGTGGATAAACCATGATCATGTCGGCAATAGTCCGCCCAATCGCATGATCAAGTGCCACAACTTCCGTTTTTGCATAAAACGCTTCTCGGGGAGACATGGCCAATCGTGGCGTCGACGGAACTACAACGGGATGCTTTTCTCTTGTTTGAGGGAGTTCACGAGCAGCGAGTTGACGTAGCGCATCGACAAGCGTATCAACGGATTGATCATCATCACCAAAGGAAATTATACATAAAATATTATAAAGATCCGACAATTCTACTTCAATAGTGAACTGTTCACGTAAAATCTGTTCTACTTCATAACCGGTCAACCCCAGATCAGCTACATGAATCGTTAATTTGAGCGGATCAAACGCAAAAGTTGCCGACGATTGTAGTATTTCCTCGCCAAAGCAGTACAGACCGGGAATTTCATTAATACGCAAGCGAGCTGACGTGGCCAAATTGATTGCTTCTTCAAGTAACGCATGCCCCTTAACAGCCAGTTGCCGTCGCGCAGTATCAAGTGATGCCATCAACACGTACGATGTAGACGTCGTCGTTAACATGGACAATATCGAATGAACATGTCTTGCTCTCACAAGACCCTCTTTGATGTTTAGCACAGAACTTTGCGTGAGTGATCCGCCTAGTTTATGCACACTAGTTGCTGCCAAATCGCATCCTGCTTTCATGGCCGATAGTGGCAAACGTTCATGAAAATGCGTGTGCACTCCGTGAGCCTCATCCACCAAAACTGCGACACTACGTTCATGTGCTAAGTTGACAATAGACACAAGATCGGTCGCCACCCCAAAATACGTAGGGTTAATCAACAAAACGGCTTTGACTTGAGGATGCGCATTCAACCCTGCGGCTACCGTTTCCACACGAACGCCATGGGCAATACCCAAATGCAAGTCCACTTCAGGTTGAAGAAAGTACGGTTTTGCACCAGCGAGAATAATTGCCGTCAAAACGGATTTATGAATATTTCTTGGAACAAGGATCTCATCACCAGGTCCAACAACAGCCATAATCATGGCCATAATCGCCCCGCTTGTTCCCTGTACTGAGAAAAACGTGTGATCTGCACCGAACGCTTCAGCAGCCAATTCTTGGGCTTCCTTAATAATACCCGTGGGATGCATAAGATCATCAAGCGGTCCAATATTGATCAAGTCAATACTTAACACGGAGTCACCAACGAAATGGCGAAATTCAGCATCCATTGCTTTACCTGTCTTGTGCCCAGGAATATGAAACTGCCAAGGTTTTTTCGCAGCATGTACCTGCAAAGCTGAAAATAATGGTGTTTTTGTTTGGTCTAGCATAAACCGTACCACCTTTCACGCAAAAAAACGCATACCTTCCTATTGTACAGACTTGGACAAATTCCACAATATCTTTGCATGAATTCCCATACGGTGGGAACCTTTAAGACGTAGGGTACAGGATATGGGGGTGTTTATGTATTGAGACTGATTCTTACTCGAACAGGCGCCGCTTTGGCCATCTCGACTCTAACCTGTTTTTTACCAATTCAGCCTGCCAGCGCTCAAACCTACATCATTGGCAGTACTGGCTTCCCAAGTACGATACGCGTTGCCATTCGACAAAATAACGCTTTTGGGGAACCCGATCCGCGTGGCCCGATCATCTATGTGTCCACTATCAACTTTGATCAATACTGCCAAGATGTTCTTCCCAACGAATGGTATCCCACATGGCCCATAGCATCCTTGGAAGCAGGAGCTATCGCGGTTAAGATGTTTGGATGGTACCATCATCTACATCCCGTAACCGTCGGAGGATTCACATTTGATGTGGATAATACGGTCAACTTTCAATTGTTCCGCGCACAGTCTGATCAAGATCAAACCAATCAGGCCTATCAAAATACCCGTAACTTAGCGTATGTCATGCCTGATAAAACGATTTTTGAATTAAATTATCGAGCCGGGTACGAAAACAACCCTAATTGGCAATATCGTAATGCACAAAAAATGTCACAATGGGGATCGCAATATTGGGCTGCTTTAGGTCGTACGCCATTACAAATTCTCGAATTTTATTATGTGAATCGCATGCTTGTTACCATCCCGGGCGTTGGGAAAGGTTGATGATCATGAGCTACTTTCCTGTACAAAAGTACAAAATCCTCATAGCCGCATCGATTTTTGTTACATCTATGCTAGCTAGTGCCAATGGTTTACTCGTGCATGGCGCTTTAGCGTCTGAAACAAAACCAATCGTCACCCCACCAAAACAAAGTGATCAAACAACTATCCCACCAAGCGGATATGTACCAGTCTTGCCCGATCCACATTATGGTATGCTGCGCGTTAAAGTCCTGGATGGACGAACGCTCAAACCTCTGCCTGATGCCGAAATTGTTTTGCTTGAAACGGAAAAGCGTTATCGTACAGACAAATTAGGCTTGACTCCTTGGATTAAGGCTCCTGTCCTGCGCAGTGCAAGGTTTCGCTTTCTAGTCAATGAATTACATGGGCAACTTACCCTTATTTCCTATAAAAATGGCTACCGAGATTCCATTCATATGGGCGTTCGAATGAATGATGGTTCACCAACCAAAACGACCATTTGGCAATACAAAATTGACCCGACAGCAGATACCCGAGTGGAACCTGTTTTGTATCAAGAACCTTATCACCGTTTATGGTTGATCAAGTTAGCTGATCGATTTCGTCGTCCATCCCAACTTGGCGAAGGCTACGAACATCCCTAAGACGCATTGTATTGGCCTCGCACACTTTTACGAGGCCCGTTTTTTTGTTACCATACTATAAATGCATGAATGACTCGTACAAGGAAAAGTTAGGTGACAACAATGTTTTATAAGAAATCCGTGCTTGCACTATCAGGTGTATTATTGCTATGTGTTACCGGACAAGCTACCGCGATGAAAAACGCCTCTAGCCTTCACAGCAAGAATCAAACGATCGCTATCACGTTGAAAAACGCAGCGCAACATCCAAACTTGCTCAATTCGCTTGCGGCAAGTCCACTTGAAAAAAATGCACAGATAATTTCGTTGCATGGAAAATACAGTATTCCACTTACTTCAGGATCGCGCGCGGCAATGACATTACTATCATCCGGCATCGTGTGGACTGAAGTACCCCAGATTAGAAATGATCAATTACAAACGCAGCCCATTTATTTTACACCGTATGTCTCCTCAGACATACCTTCACGCAACACATCAGTTGATATGTGGTCAAATGCACAGCCATTGACTACGTTCCCCGTAGGCACAGATCGGCAAGGAAACAAGTATCTGCCTGTAACACTGTACCAGTCACGCAATGTGATCATTTTTTCGCAAGTGAAAATACGGCAAAATGGGCAAGACCTAATCTCCTATTATGTGCAGCCAAGACAAGGTCAACGAATGCAACTGTTTCAGGGCATTAAAACGAGCGACCAACATGAATACCTTTATCAACAAGGCAATATTAT
>DAHWJX010000095.1:0-15234 GCA_027343965.1 Caryophanales bacterium
ATTTCGCCTATGATCGAATTACTTGCTGGAATTCCTAGTGTCGTATATGGTTTGTGGGGAATTTTAGTTGTAGCTCCTTTCGTTCAACATATACTTGGACCGTGGTTGATGCATTTGGGTACGCTTATCCCTTTTTTGGCAGGGCCTATTCAAACAGGTTATGGGTTGCTTACGGCGGGGTTGGTGCTTGCGGTCATGATCATTCCCATTGTGACCTCTACGACGCGAGATTTGCTGATGCAAGTTCCGCAGTTACCTATGGAAGGTGCCTATGCGCTGGGTTTGACAAGTTTTGAAGGTATCCGGTTTATTGCTTTGCCGTGGATACGACGAGGCTTATTTGGTGCCGTTGTGCTAGGCTGGGGACGTGCTTTGGGTGAAACCATGGCAGTTCTCATGGTAAGTGGTGGTGCAGCGAATATGCCTGCTAACTTATACAGTGCTGTGACAACTATGGCTTCAGCCATTGCAGCTGATCTTGATTCTGCGATGAATGACTATACGCATATGTCGGTTCATGCACTTACATTACTTGCTTTGACGTTGCTTGTTATTACGTTAGTCACAA
Organism: Caryophanales bacterium; assembly: GCA_027343965.1. Taxonomy (GTDB): domain Bacteria; phylum Bacillota; class Bacilli; order Alicyclobacillales; family SLC66; genus JAKACU01. Next base: position 569 of record DAHWJX010000095.1, read on the forward strand.
ACGTTGTAGCTCGTTTGCTGGTTTATATGGGACGTCGAGGGCCGGATGTGGAGGTGCAAGCATGAGCGTATCTCAACCGCATCGTACTCTACTGGATCATAATTTTAAAGCAAAGATCGGAAAACGTCGTACGCAGTCGTATACGTTGTGGATCGTATCCGGAATTTTGCTCGTAGCAGTACTAGGTATTGTTCTGATGATTTTAGGTGCAGTTGCTGTGCTTGGGTTACCGGGTTTGACAGCGGCCACTTTTTTGACAGATACGCAAGGTATAGCTGGTGGCCTACAAAATGCTATTTTGGGTACTCTTGTTTTAATTCTTGCAAGTATTGTTATTTCCGGAACGCTTGGTGTGCTTGGTGGTATGTATATTGCAATTTTTGCGGGACCTAAAGTGGCTTCTGTGCTGCGTTTTGCGACGGAGGTGTTATCTGGTGTACCTTCGATTATTATCGGTTACTTTGGTTATACGATGATGGTCGTATCTTGGGGATTCGGGTACTCCTTGCTAGCGGCAGCCATTAGTCTTGCTGTTTTAACGCTTCCTTATATTGTCCGTACAACTGAAGCAAGTTTGCGGCAAGTGCCGAAGAGCTATTACGAAGGTGGTCTAGCGCTTGGACTGACGCAAGAGGCAACGCTTCGAAAGATTATGTTTCGCCCGGCACTTCCAGGTGTATTAACAGGTATATTACTGGCTATTTCGATAGGCCTTGGTGAAACAGCTCCGCTTTTGTTCACGGCAGGATGGTCAAACTTCAATCCATCGTTGCAATTGTTGCATAGTCCTGTGGCATACCTTACGTATGTCGTGTGGACGTATTCACAAGAACCGTTTGCTGCATCCCATCAATTAGCGTATACAGCTGCTTTATTATTAATTTTGTTGTTGCTCGTGCTGCATATTGTGGTGCGCTTATTGCAACGTAAAAGGGTTGCGTAACGGGGCTAACTCTATAAAAAGTGAGATGCCAGTATAGACTATGGCATCTCACTTTTCGCATTGTTATCCATGGATAAATGTACTCCCTAAAAATCCTAACGCATAGGTGATGACGCCTTCGATGACACCGACGAGGGTCATCTCCAATCCGCTTTGCCACCATGATCGAACTGTAACCAAACTTTTTGCGGCACCGACAAGAAAATGTGCGATGATGCTGATGACTGCGGCCGTAAAGATGGCAGACAAGCCATGCATGAAGAAAAATGGTATGACAGGAACGATTGCACCGATTGCCGTCGATAAGCTTCCAGAGAGTGCTGAGCGCCAGGGGTTAGGAAATTGTTCCTCAGATACTCCCAGTTCTTCTTGTACCATGGTCTTTAAATAAAGATCCGGGTCTTTGGTAATTCTTTCAGCAACCATCGCCGCTTCAGCCTCTGTAAAGCCCTTGAGTTGATAGAGAAGTTCTAACTCTTCTCGTTCATGGGCAGGATCCGATGCGATCTCCTCACGCTCATGATGAATTTCGGCTTCCGCCATCTCCCGGTTAGACTTTGCAGCAAGGTATGCTCCTGCTCCCATTGATAGAGCACTTGCGATCATGCCGGCGAGTCCTGAGACGAGAACAAATCGGCTGCTAGCTGAAAACCCTGCAACTCCAGAAATGATGCCAAACACGGCACCTAATCCATCATTTACGCCATATACCGCATCGCCGACCCAACCCGTGCCGCCTCGTTTGTGCCATCTCTCCTTACTCCATAATAGATCTAAAGAATTCTGTGGATCAGAGCCTGACATAAGCATGCGTACGGAGCGCGCGTGATTGCGCTCGTCATTTTCAATTTCATCAAGTAAATGATTCCATTCTTCGTCCTGAAAGCGTTTTTGTTCTTCGTAGGCGGCGATGTTTTGATGTTCGTCCCGTTCCATGCGTTCAAGGTTTGTGACGAGATTGCTTGAAGATCTTTGCCACTTTTTCCATGGAGATTCTTTGACGGTAGGTAAGTCGGTCATACCAACTGCTTTTAGTTTTTCAGCCCATTTTGCAGCATGAACTTCTTCCGTTTTGCTTAGTTTCATTAAAATGTTTTGGCGTCTAGGGTCGGTTTCTTTTAGTGCCAATTGTTTGTAGGATACTGCTGCTTCCATTTCGCGCTTGTAATTGGCCAGTAAGGTAGCTATGGCTTCCTTGGTCATGTTTTGATCCATATGATTCCTTCCCTATGTTGATAATAGAATTCTTAAACTTACTTTCATGGTACATAGCCCAAGGTCAATTTGCAAATATACTAAGATGAAGATTGTGTGGTAGTATGGTGGATAAGACGGTGAAAATCCAAGGAGGGTCATCCAGTGGCATTATTTAAGCGTATTCGTGATATTACGGCAGCTTCCGTCAATGACATCCTCGATAAAGCAGAAGACCCTGTAAAAATGATCAATCAATTTTTACGCGATATGGAAGAAGATATAGCGGAAGCTGAAGTGTCTGTGGCAAAGCAAATTGCTATAGAAAAGCGATTCAAAGAACAACGTGATGAAGCAGCAGTGCTCGTTCAAAAGCGAGCCGATCAGGCGCAAAAAGCACTTGAAATGAGTAACGAAGATTTAGCAAGACGTGCTTTGCAGGATAAGCATGAACAGCAAGATCGACTGACGACATTTAGTGCTGAGTATGATAAAGCCAAAGTGCTCGCTGATGATCTTCGCACCAAGCTAGAGCAGATGAAAGATGAATTATTAAAGATGAAAGGCAGACGGGAAATGCTTGTCGCACGAGCCGATGCTGCTAAAGTGCAGAAGCAGATCAATCATGCCATGGGTGGATTTGGCTCAGACAGTACCACTCGCGGGTTTGCTCGTATGGAGGAAAAAGTTAACCAAATGGAGGCGGAAGCGGAAGCCAGTAACGAGTTGCGTTCGCCGTCGCATTCTCTTGATGAGGAATTTAAGCAATTTGATTCTGGCGTAGAAGATGAGCTTGCTGCCCTTAAAGCCAAACTTGTGCAAAAATCGCAAAAAGAGTAATTTTGCGGATGACGGTGTAGTTGGCGGACACCGTCCGCCAACTATCTTGCGTTAATGCATTGTCTAGGGTAATGGATTACCGCTTGGTTTCGCTCCTGGTGGCGGCATTTTACCTTCTGAAAAAACAGGGTTTTCATCTTGAAAACGAGATACAACCTGTTGATCGTTTTCCCAACGTGTGACTTTGCCAGGTTTGTCTGTGGGGTTGCTGGTTGCTCCATATGGGCCTTCGGGAAATTCCTCCGTAAAGATGATTTCCCATTCAGTCGTAGGATATTCTTTTTTGTTTGGGGACATGTATAAACCTCCTTTCAACACAAGTTCTAGGTAAATTTAATGTGCGTATCATGACATAGAGTGTGCCAATTCGAGGCATTTGAACCCTATGTTGCGAAGTCTTGGGAGGAACTTTTCCATGAATGCATGGGTATGGATATTGCTTGGTGTAATACTTGGACTCATTGAACTGACGAGTACGACATTTGTGATATTGTGGATTGCCGTTGCAGCTGTTATTACAGGCATCGTTGGTTTCGTCATGCATAATTTTATTGAACAAGTTGTTGTGTTTGCGGTGTTGTCGATTGTCTTGCTTATGGTTACTCGGCCCTTAGCGAAGAGATACAAAAATCGTGGCTCTAAGTTTGAATCCAATGTACAACAACTTGTTGGCGAGAAGGGTATTATCATTTCAAAGATCGCTCCCGGTAAGACGGGCATGGTGCGCGTCGGAAGTGACATGTGGAGCGCTCGGGCGAGTGATACAAATGAGTTGATGGAAGTAGGTGAATGGGTACGCGTTAAAGAGGTGCATAGTAGCGTTTTGATCGTCAATAAACTGTAACTACCCTAGTGAAGGCGGCGTTTTCAATCATGATAGCCTACATTGTTTTTGCCGTGATTTTGATCCTGATCGTCTCTTTTGTATTGCGATCGATTCGGATTGTAGGTCAGCAAACGGTAGCCATTGTCGAGCGACTTGGCAAATATCATCGAACATTGTATCCAGGGGTCAATATGGTAATTCCCTTCGTCGATCGTGTTAAGCGTCGACTAGATTTGCGTACGCAACAAGTGGGTATTCCGACGCAAGAAGTCATAACCAAAGATAATGTGCAAATTCAAATCGATACAGTCTTTTTCTATACGGTTATAGAACCACAACAAGCAACCTACAACATTTTAAATTTCGTTCAAGGCATACAAAACATTACGGCTTCGAACATTCGTCAAGTGGTGGGTCATATGGAGTTGGATGAGACATTGGCTGGACGCGATAGGATTAGTTTTGAACTGCGTGAGCATCTTGATGAAGTTACGGAGACATGGGGTGTACGTATCGATCGGGTCGAGGTGATCGATATTCATCCGCCAAAAGAAATTCAAGCTTCCATGGAGAAGCAAATGAAAGCAGAGCGGGAAAAACGGGCCAATATTTTGCAAGCAGAAGGTGAACGGCAATCTGCCATTTTGCGTGCAGAGGGCGAAAAACAAGCGACGATTCTTCACGCTGAAGCTGAAAAAGAGGCGGAAATTCGCCGTGCGGAAGGTGCAAAACAGGCGTTTATTCTTGAAGCTGACGGGCGTGCACAAAGCTTGAGGCTCGTTGCAGCTGGTGAACGCAATCGTATCGAGATGCTTGTCGCCGCAGGGCTTGATGAAAAAGTGCTTACGTTTCAGTCCTTTGAAGCCTTATCCAATATGGCTCAAGGAACGGCTAATACCATTTTTGTACCGACCGATGCTGTTAAGGTTTTGGGCAGTATAGGTGCGATCACAAAAGTCTTTCAAGCATCATCAGAGTCTGCATCCCCTCCGTCACCATAAGGAGTTGAATATGTTTGAGCTTTGAGACATTGCGGGCAAAACTAGCGTTGCTTCCTGAAAAACCCGGATGTTATCTCATGAAAGATGAACATGGGCACGTTATTTATGTGGGTAAGGCAAAAATATTAAAAAATCGTGTGCGATCCTATTTTACGGGAAGTCATGATGGCAAGACGCAGCGGATGGTTTCATTAATTGCGGATTTTGAGTACATCGTAACTGACAATGTCGCTGAGGCTTTGGTGCTCGAGTGCAATTTGATTAAACATCATGCGCCACATTACAACATCATGTTGCGAGACGATAAAACCTATCCGTACATTAAGATTACGCGAGAAGAGCATCCGCGTCTAGAAATCGTTCGTCGTGTACAAAAGGATAAGGCTCTCTACTTTGGCCCTTATCCAAATGCTGGGGCAGCAACTGAAACGAAGCAGTTGTTAGATCGACTTTATCCACTGCGTAAATGCAAAAAACTCAAAACCAAAGTATGTCTTTACTACCATATCGGTCAGTGTCTTGCGCCTTGCGAATTTGAGGTAGATGAACAACAGTATCAAAACATCGTTAAAGAGATTACGGATTTTCTCCAAGGTGGTTATCAAAAAATTACCGAAGAACTACGGCGTAAGATGGACGTGGAAGCAGAGCACATGAATTTTGAACGGGCGGCAGAACTGCGTGATCTTATTGGTCAAATTGGTCGCGTTATGGAGACGCAAAAAGTTACCTTAGATGACATGATAGACCGTGATGTATTCGGTGCTTATGCTGACAAAGGGTACCTTAGTGTTCAAGTCTTTATGATGCGCGGCGGTAAGATGGTGGAGCGTTCTGCGACGGTTTTTCGTCACTACAATAATGAGGCAGAGGATCTCGCATCTTACGTAGCCCAGTTTTATTTTACGAATCCCGATATGCGAAAAGAAGTTTGGCTGCCTTTTGATGCAGCTTGCGATTCGGAATTTGACGGACTTACTGAGTTTTTACATGCCAAGATTCTGACGCCAAAACGTGGGAAAAAGCATGAGTTAGTCGAACTTGCCTGCCAAAATGCGAGAATTGCCCTGGACGAACGTTTTGCTATGTTGATGAGGGATGACTTGCGAACGGCAAGTGCAATGCAACAGCTTGGTGAAGCTCTAGGCATCCCGGCATTACATCGCTTGGAGGCGTTTGATAATTCTAACATCCAAGGCGTAGACCCCGTTGCCGCCATGGTGGTTTTTGAAGATGGCAAACCGCTGAAAAAGGATTATCGTAAATACAAAATTAAGACCGTGCATGGACCAGATGACTATGCGTCAATGCGTGAGATCATTCGGCGGCGTTATCTGAGATTGTTGCGAGAAAAAGCTCCGCTGCCTGATTTGATCGTCGTTGATGGTGGGAAAGGACATATTGCTGCGGCTCTGGACGTGCTGGAAAATGAACTATCGTTGGATATCCCCGTCTGTGGTTTGGCCAAAGATGATCGCCATCGCACAAGTCAGTTATTCTTAGGGGAGGATCCCGATCCGATTGCACTCGATCATTCGTCTCCTGCTTTTCACTTGATGCAGCGGGTGCAAGATGAAGTGCATCGTTTTGCTATCACCTTTCACCGCAATACGCACAAGCAAAGTACACTCAACAGTGTACTTGATGAGATTAAAGGCGTGGGTGAAACAAGAAGGCGGCAGCTTTTACGCCACTTTGCATCACTGCAGGAGATGAAAACAGCATCGCTCGATGAATTCCGTAAAGCGGGCGTTGGTGATCAATTAGCTCGTCGTATCCAGGCTCACTTAGCGGGTTTATAGGATTGCACCTCTTGACATACCCCGCCTACTATGATAAATTTCGTTCAACTTCATACGAAGGACTCTTATCGAGAGTGGCGGAGGGACTGGCCCGAAGAAGCCCGGCAACCATCTTTAGCAGTATGAGAAGGTAGGTGCCAAATCCAGCAGAACATGACGTGACGTTCTGGAAGATGAGAGGGCGCTCATAGACTATGTGCTTGATGACCCCCTCACGTGATGAGGGGGTTTTTGCATGGGAGGACCGTCTGATGTCATACCATTTGGTATCGACGATGCCGCACCACGTTGACAGATACCGTCTTCCTGTTTTTACAACTGAGTTCGGCGCTGTATTGCGCGATGTAGAGGTCGCGTATGAAACGTTTGGTACGTTACATCGCAATGCTGATAATGTTATTTTGCTGTGCCATGCGCTGACAGGTGATGCTCATGTCGGCGATGATGCAGATCATACAGGTTGGTGGGGACCACTCATCGGGCCGACTAAAACATTTGATACAGAAGAGTATTTTATTGTCTGCGCGAACGTGCTAGGTGGGTGTGCCGGTACCACAGGACCTAATAGTCAAAGACCAGGAACAACAGATACGTATGGGGCAGCATTTCCTTCAATCACCATTCGCGATATGGTAGAAGTTCAATATTTACTATTATGCCACCTTGGTGTCATAAGGTTGCAAGCCGTAGTTGGTGGTTCGATGGGCGGTATGCAGGCGCTTGAATGGGGATTGTGTCATCCGGAATTTGTTTTGCGAGTAGCAGTTCTGGCCGCAACCCCCGCATTTTCCACGATGGCAATCGCCTATAATGAAGTTATGAGAGAGGCTATTTTGACCGACCCTCATTTTCACAATGGCGATTATGAAAAATATGGCGTGTTTCCCGAACGTGGACTGCGAGTAGCTCGTATGCTTGGAATGATTACCTATCGTACAGCGCAACTATTTGCCGAACGTTTTGGACGTGAGCAAACGCCAACGGCTCCTACAGCGACGTTTCAAATCGGCAGTTACTTGCGGCATCAAGGGGATAAGCTTGTAAAGCGTTTTGATGCGAATTCGTACCTGACGTTGATGAACGCAATGGATTTACATGATATCTATCGCGGACGTGGCCATGCAAAAGAGGTATATGCATCATTACATGCAAAGTTGTTATTTGTTGGTATTGATGATGATCTGTTGTTTCCTGCATCGCATGTGCAAAATGCAGCTCAAGAAGCCGCGCAATGTGGTGTGGACGCTTTGTATGCACATATCACAAGTAAATTTGGTCATGATGCATTTTTGTTAGAATTTGAGCAATTGGACACTATTTTACGTGGTTTTTTAGCTCGCTAAAGGGATAGTTGGTAAAGGACCGGTGTTAGATGGAAAATTCTAAGGTAGTTTACATTGGATTACTCGGACTTGGAACGGTCGGCAGTGGCGTTGTCAAGTCACTGGCCACCAATCAAGAGCACATTGAACAACGCACAGGTTTTTCTGTGCAAGTAAGGCGGGCTCTAGTACGCGATCTGTACAAACCACGAAGAGTTTCGATCCACAAGGAATTGCTGACTACCACGGCGCAAGATATTTTAAGTGATCCCTTTATTTCGGTTGTAGTAGAAGTCATGGGTAGCGTGGAACCTGCGCGCACGATGATTATGAGTGCTTTGCATGCGGGCAAACACGTGATCACAGCCAATAAAGAACTGTTGGCAAAACATGGTGTAGAATTGATGGCGACTGCTGAAGAGATGAATGTGCGGTTATTATTTGAAGCAAGTGTAGGTGGCGGTATCCCGATCGTGCGTATGGTAGAATCTTACTTAACAGCTAATCGTATTTATGCGATTCAGGGTATTTTAAACGGCACATGCAATTATATTTTGACACAAATGGACGAACAGGGGTTATCCTTTCACACTGCTTTACAAACCGCACAAGAATTGGGTTATGCAGAAGCTGATCCTGAGAGCGATGTTCTTGGTTTTGATGCAGCCTATAAGTTGTCTAGTTTCGCCAACTTGGCATTTCCTGTTTATACGCACCTTGGAGATGTCCAACGACAAGGCATTACTGAGATTACCCCCTACGATATAGTAGCCGCCAAATCCATAAATGGTGTCATCAAATTGATCGGTCGTGCTTCCTACGATCGAGGACGTGTTTCTTTAGAAGTGGGGCCTCGTATTATTAGCAAGGACCATCCCTTGGGCGGTGTCCGTGACGTGTTTAATGCAGTGACGTTGAGCGCTGATGTGGTTGGAGAGCTCACCTTTATCGGCAGGGGGGCAGGAGAGCTACCTACTGCAAGCGCAGTTATTGAAGATTTGATGGAAATTCTTCGTGCACCACGTCCGTACGGAATGCGTTTGCCTACGTTACCCCCATCGTCACCTGTAGAGCAAGCACCGCAAGATACAGAACAACAGTATTATGTAAGAATATCGTCACAAGTTTCTCAACAACCTGATCAGGTTCTCGAAATTCTTGCGGGTATTCGTTCTTTCTTACCGGATGCCTACTTAATGTCCGCCGTCGATGTTAGCACCGACGAAAAAAGCAATACTTTATCACTCCTGATCCGGACGGTTGATTGTACATTCATGTTGCAAAAGCTTGCCAGTGTAGGATTCACATGTGAACTTTGTCTGCCTTTTGATGGTGCATGGCCCAAAGAACGTGAGGCAATATATTCCATGTAAAATTTGCAGAAATGGTGCGATTGTACTATGTGGTGCAAGCTTGTAGTCCAATACACTAATGTTATGCAGTATCTTTTAGTCTTGCGAAAAAATGCACAAATGTCCGATTCCCTTGACATGCGGTTTCATAAATCGTTACAATTCGAGGTGGACGTCACGATTGATACGTTCAGTGTTAGGAAGGGGGATTGTCTGTGGCGACTGCAGCCGTTATGTCGGGCAATGCAGCGAACAGAGGCTTTTTATTTCGCAGATTGCATACGTTGTCTGGTGTTGTTCCTGTGGGGATGTTTCTACTTGAACATCTTTTCACGAACGCGACGGCGACAGTGGGGCCGGGGGCTTATAATAATGCCGTCAATGCGATTCAGCATATCCCGTTTCTCCATGTCGTCGAATTCGTGTTTATTTTTTTGCCGTTGATTTACCACGGTGTTTACGGTCTTTATTCTGCCTATACGTCAGGATACAACTCTGGGCAGTATACATGGGCGCGTAACCAATTGTTTGTCTGGCAGCGCATCACCGGTGTCATCACGTTTGTTTTTATTATCTATCATTTGTGGGAAACAAGGTTTAGTGGGCAACAGCCCAATTTCGAGTTTGTACATAACCTTGTCTCCCAACCTGCGAACTTCATCTTTATGTTGGTAGGCGTTGTTGCAGCAACTTTTCATTTTTCAAATGGTCTGTGGTCCTTCTTTGTTCATTGGGGAATTACGGTAGGTGCGCGCGCACAACGTGTCTCTGCTATTGTTTTGCTGACGTTGTTTGTGTTGTTAGCTGCGATGGGTATCATTTCCTTGGTGGCATTCGTTCAAGGATAATATGCGTGCGATAGGTTATTATTTGTAAGTTAGGAGGAGTGCGTTTTGGCGGGACAACGAATTATCGTCGTTGGCGGCGGCCTTGCTGGTCTGATGGCGACGATTAAAATAGCGGAATCAGGTATTGGTGTAGACCTGTTTTCCCTGGTGCCAGTCAAACGATCCCATTCCGTTTGTGCGCAAGGCGGTATTAATGGCGCAGTGAACACAAAAGGCGAAGGGGATTCACCATGGGTTCATTTTGACGACACGATTTATGGTGGAGATTTCTTGGCGAATCAGCCTCCGGTATTGAAGATGTGCGAAGCGGCTCCAGGAATTATTCATCTTATGGATCGTATGGGGGTCATGTTCAACAGAACACCGGAAGGGCTACTTGATTTCCGTCGGTTTGGTGGTACGAAACATCATCGCACGGCATTTGCTGGGGCTACAACAGGACAGCAGTTGCTGTACGCGCTTGATGAGCAAGTTCGTCGCTTTGAAGCTGCTGGTCTTGTCGAAAAATATGAAGGTTGGGAATTCGTTTCCGCTATACTCGACAATGAAGGTACATGTCGCGGTATGGTTGCACAAAACCTACGTATGATGGAGATAAAATCTTTCACAGCCGATGCCGTCATTTTAGCGACAGGTGGCCTTGGCATGGTGTTTGGTAAGAGCACCAATTCCATTATCAATACGGGAACCGCCGCTTCTTCTGTATACCAACAAGGCGTCCATTTTGCTAATGGCGAATTTATTCAAATTCATCCGACAGCCATCCCTGGCGATGATAAACTGCGTTTGATGTCCGAGTCTGCACGCGGTGAGGGTGGCCGCATTTGGACCTACAAAGACGGGAAACCGTGGTACTTCCTTGAAGAGAAATATCCTGAATACGGGAATTTAGTGCCCCGTGACATTGCGACGCGGGAAATTTTCCACGTGTGTATTGACCTTGGTCTTGGTATTAATGGGGAAAATATGGTGTATCTTGACGTCTCGCATATTCCGGCTTCCGTATTGAATGTGAAACTTGGTGGGATTCTTGAAATCTATGAGAAATTTGCGGGTGATGATCCGCGAAAAGTCCCTATGCGAATATTCCCGGCTGTACACTATTCAATGGGTGGAATTTGGGTAGATTATCAGCAAATGACCAATATCCCGGGTCTCTTTGCCTGCGGTGAAGTGGAATATCAATATCATGGTGCCAATCGCCTTGGAGCGAACTCTCTGTTATCGTCTATCTACGGTGGTATGGTGACGGGTCCTTCAGCCGTTCAATACATTAAAGGACTTGAACGTTCAGTAAACGATATGTCAGAACAGTCCCTAGGCGAAGAGGCTCGGAAACAGCAAGACAAATACGATCGCATCTTGAAAATGGATGGTAAAGAAAATCCTTATCAACTTGGACGGGAATTAGGTCAGGTCATGACCGAAAACGTGACGGTAGTACGTTACAACGATCGTTTGAAAAAGACAGACGAGAAAATAGTAGAACTTATGGAGCGGTATAAAAAGATTGGTATGGCTGACACATCCGGTTGGCAAAATCAAATGGCTCCTTATACTCGTCAACTTTGGAATATGTTGGAATTGGCGCGTGTCATCACAATTGGCGCTTTACTACGCGATGAGAGTCGAGGCGCTCATTACAAACCGGATTTTCCAACTCGAAATGACGAGAAATTCTTGAAAACGACGATTGCTGATTGGACGCCTAATGGTCCGTCGATGAGTTATAGAGATGTTGACGTATCACTTATTCGCCCGAGAGAACGTCGGTATGATGTGAGCAAGGAGGCGACGGTCTGATGGTCGCGACAGAAAAGGAGTTACAGCAGGGTAAACGTACGGTACGCTTGATCATCGAACGGCAAAAAGATGCCAATAGCGCACCGTACGAAGAGGAGTTCACTATTCCTTGGCGTGCGGGTATGAACGTCATCGCTGCCTTAATGGAAATTCAACGGAATCCCGTTAATGCGCGGGGTGACGAAACGACGCCAGTGACGTGGGAGTCCAACTGCCTGGAAGAAGTTTGCGGCGCATGTACCATGGTGATCAACGGCAAACCAAGGCAGTCGTGCTCAGCTCTGGTTGATCAATTGGACCAACCTATTCGTGTTAAACCGATGCGTACATTTCCTGTCATGCGTGACTTGGTTGTGGACAGAAGCCGTATGTTTGGAGCTTTGAAAAAGGTGAAGGCGTGGATTCCGATCGACGGCACCTATGACTTAGGTCCTGGTCCGCGCATGGCGGAAGCGGAACGGCAGTGGGCCTATGAATTATCGAAGTGCTTTACGTGTGGTGCATGTGTCGAAGCGTGTCCAAACGTGAATGAGAAACAATCCTTTATGGGGCCGTTTGTCATTTCGCAGGCGCGACTTTTTAATACGCATCCGACAGGAGCCATGCATAAAGCGGACCGTTTCGAAGCATTGATGGACGAAGGCGGTATACACGAGTGCGGTAATGCGCAAAATTGTGTGCAAGTGTGCCCTAAAGGAATTCCATTGACGACTTCGATTGCTGCTATGAACCGAGACATCAACTGGTTTTCATTCACGCGTTGGCTAAATCGTTAATAGGATAGAAAAAAGTCACCATGGTCCTTTGGCTATGGTGACTTTTTTAAAAATTAAAGGTTCCAGAGCCCAATCTATATAATTATCGGCACGCTCATTTTTGACCGCTCATACAATACGGTAACTGTATCCCTAAACCTTGTGGCATACGGGCATAGCAAGGAGGGATAGCAAGGTGGCAGCGGTAAGAGACATCCGCGGAAAGTCACTCCTAACAAGCCGCGAAAGGGAAGTGTTTGAATTATTAGTGCAAGAGAAAACGACCCGCGAAATTGCCGAGGTACTTTTCATCAGTGAAAAGACAGTACGTAACCATATTAGTAATGTGATGAAAAAGTTAGCTGTCAAAGGCAGGTCACAGGCGGTAGTGGAACTGGTCAGAATGGGTGAAATACAGATTTGATAGAAACCCCCGATGCATGCGGTCGGGGGCAATTTTTTGTTCTTTGCGGTGCTATAATTATTGTCATTACCTGATTAAAGGGGGGGATTTTGTGCAATGGATTGAAGGGAAACGCCCGCAGCAAGGCGGAGGGTTTGCGGCGGTAAAAGTAGGTATACAAGGGAAAAAGATTGCTAAGGTAAAGATTTATTCCGGCGTTGATCTTGACTTACCGACGCTCTATTCGGGATTCATTGATATGCATGTACATGGTGGCGGTGGTGCAGATACTATGGATGCTACGCCTGAAGCGTTTGCTGAAATTTGTGCTACACATGCCCGCTTCGGTACGACTTCCCTACTTCTTACGACGGTAAGTGAACGTTATGAGCGCATCGACGCCGTACTTGAGGCCCTTGCCATGTGGAAGAAAGAGGAGCCTGACGGTGCAAGGATTCTCGGTGTTCATCTTGAAGGTCCTTTTATCCATCCTCATAAAGCGGGGGCACAACGTAAAGATTGTATTGTTGCACCTGATCTACGACAAGCGGAACATTTTTTTGCTACGGGGCTAGTAAAAATGATTACACTCGCACCTGAGTTGCCTGGTGCTCGTGATATTGCTCGTGTAGCACGACAGTACGGTATTGTCGTTAGTGCTGGCCATACAGAAGCTACGGCAAACGAAATGGACGATGCACATGATGCAGGATTCTCTCATGTGACCCATCTTTGCAATGCCATGCCCGGGTTGCATCATCGAGAAGTGGGACCGATCGGATCGGTGATGACGAGAGAAGATTATACTGCGGACTTCATTTGCGACGGTATTCATTTGCATCCTATGATGGTCAAGTTACTCGTAGGCTCGATCGGGACTGATCGTATGGTATTGATTACCGATGCCATGCGCGCTGCCACGATGCAGGATGGAACCTATGACCTAGGCGGTTTGACCGTGCAAGTTACTGATGGGGCATGTCGATTGTCTGACGGCACCTTGGCTGGCAGCGTACTCACAATGGCGAGGGCAGTGGCCCTGGTGCAACAATTCGCGGGTGTATCACCTTACGACGCGCAAAAGATGGCATCAATGAATCCGGCCAAAAAGCTTGGTTATGGTGAAAAAGGCCAATTACAAGAAGGTTACGACGCTGACATTTATGCAGTAGATGCGCTAGGCAACACGGAATTCACGATGGTAGAAGGACGGATTTCGAACAGTTTATGAAGACAATTTCCCTGTGAAATTGAGATAGGAGTAAAGCTTGCGAATTGTCATGTCTTCTTCTCGTGTATTTGTTAGGCAACTCAGCATTGATGATGCGGAATCGATGCTTGATGTTCGTCAACGCAGTATTCTTAGCAAAAGGCGGGTTTTCAGTATGAAGGAAGAGCACCCTATTATTTGAAAATTCATGGTGTTTGGGAAAACCACGATATTTTTTCCATTACGCAAGAAATGGTTGATTTAAAGATTGAGCTTTCGCGCATTGGCTAGTTTTCGTTCACGTGATGAAGGAATGGTTAATGCAACCCGGTATTTGGCAATAGTTCGTCGTGCCACATAAATTCCT
>DAHWJX010000107.1:0-16138 GCA_027343965.1 Caryophanales bacterium
GTCCGAGATCAAGGTCCGTAAAAACGAATCTTTGGATAGCGCGCTGCGTCGGTTTAAGCGAGCTACGGCAAAGGACGGAATCCTCGCCGAAGTCAGAAAACGGAAGCAGTATGATAAACCCAGTGTCGCCAGAAAGAAAAAGTCTGAAGCGGCAGCTCGTAAGAAAAAGAAGTACTGAGGCTAATGCGATATTTTGTGTGATACGTGTGTCCTCGTAAAAAAGGGAGCGACAAAGCCAGTGGGAGTTTATGACCGCTTGTCTGATGACTTGTTGCAAGCCATGCGGGATAAGAATAAAGTGCGCTTATCCGTATTACGGATGGTGAAAGCAGCCGTCAGGAACGCGGAGATCGATTCGCACCATACGTTATCCGATGAAGAGGTTCTTGGCGTGATTAAGAAGGAAGTCAAACAGCGTAGAGACACCTTGGTGAGTGTTGCCGGGACGGATCGTACGGATGTCGTGCAAGAGGTCGAAGCCGAATTGGCAGTTTTGCAAGAGTATTTGCCAGCTGAACTTTCACCAACCGAGATCGAGGCCATTGTGGCAGAAGTTGTTCGAGAAACAGGTGCGACTTCAAAAGCGGACATGGGTAAGGTTATGCCACTTGTGATGAGTAAAATAGCAGGCAGGGCTGATGGTAGGATAGTCAGTAGGATCGTACAAGATAACTTGTCTTCTTAATCATCGAATCACATAGCGTACAAGGGTACGTGTAACGTTTCAGCGTGGGAAGCGACTGCGAGGGCAGTCGCTTTTTTGTTCTGTTTGGCATCCCTAAAGCATACATGTGATTCGAGGGGGGGATGTCCATGAAACGCCGATGGCGAGAAAAAACAGTACAACTCGCTATGCAAATACTGGAAATCCCAAAGGATACGCTACAATATGTACCTCGCATTACGATCATCGGTAATCTGCAGGTGGTTATCGAAAACTACCAATCCATTGAAGAGTTTGCTGATGATCGCATCCGTATCAAAGCTGTTGATCGAGATGTCACGGTGCGCGGCGAACAGCTCGTCATACGAACTATCGTTCCGGAGGAAGTTGTTATTGAAGGTGTCATTTCAGGTGTCGACATGAGTTAGGGGGGATCGCCGTGGCTTTCCGGATTTATGAGTGGCTTTCCGGATACGTGCGGGTTCAGGTAGTCGACGATCCCTTTCGCACCGTATTGGCACAAGCAGCCATGCGTAACATACCTCTGTGGGACATTACGATAGCGAAAGCTAACTCGTATGCTGTATCAACAAACTTACGCGATGCAAAAGAGATCATGAAGATAGCCAAACTAAGTCATGCTAAAGTACGCTTTGTACGCAAAAGTGGAGTTCCGTTCCTTTTGTGGCGCGCGAAGCGGCGAAAGGCGTTTCTTGCAGGGTTTCTGCTCTTTGTAGTCGGACTTTATGTGGCGTCAAGCTTTATCTGGAAAGTGCAAATTGAAGGCACAGACCAACCTGAGATTGTACAAGCTGCACTGAACAAAATGGGACTTTATCAAGGGAGCTTTATATATCATGTGTTGGATCAAGATACAATCCAACTGGCGCTGCTTGATCAATTGCAGTCCATCTCGTGGGTGGGTGTTCGTGTTCAGGGGACAACGATCTATGTCAAGATTATCCCTAAGGTATTACCAACGAATCCGGTTAAAAGGGGTCCGCAAGACATCGTTGCAAAAATGTCAGGCGTAGTCGCAAGTGTGCTTGCCGATTCTGGGCAAGCCGTCGTTAAACCAGGGCAATATGTGATGCCTTTTACGACACTTATTAACGGGAGGCTTGAAGATGGAAGGACGGTGACAGCGTCAGGTTCTGTCAAGGGATTTGTCTGGTATAGGAGCACGGTACAGATGCCTTTTTCTACAGAGATCAATGTCGTCACGGGACAAAAGGTGACGCATGATTATTTGTTGATAGCTGGCATTCCCATTCAAGTATGGGGCTTTTCGCATCCACCGTATCAACAAGAGACAGTGCAAAGTATCGATCGGCCCATCAAGATCTTTGGTTATACCTTGCCGTTCGTGTGGCAACATGATACGGTATTTGAAGCGCGCAGTCACAAAGAACAGGCGACGGAGGCAGAGCTCAAGACAAAAGCGCTACAATTGGTTGCTGCTGATGTATTGGCGCACGCTGACACCCAAGCAAAAGTTGTTCGACAAAGCGTTTTACAGAGTAAAGTCGCGCATGGTAAGCTATACATAACCATTTGGACTGAAATTTTGGAAGATATCGGGCGAGCTCAGCCGATCACGGCGCCATCGCCAGTTGGTTTGCACTAAACTTGAGGAGATGGGACCTTTTTGAGCGAGAGTGACACGGTTTCGCGCAAGATGGTGTTACGCGACAACGAAGAGGCGCGGGCGGTGTTTGGGCCACAAGATGCGCATCTAAATATGCTAGATAAAGCTTTTACGTGCCACTTGATTAATCGCGGCAATGAACTTGGTATCAAAGGTGAGGAACACGATGTTTTGCGCATAGAGCGTATTATAAGCGTGTTAACTCAGTTGGTTAGAAAAGGGCACGTGCTGACCGAACGTGATATTGCTTATGCGTTGGCTCTTGAAGAACAGGGCGAACTCGATGAGATGCTGGCTTTATTTTCTGAGGAACTCGCGACAACGATCAAAGGGAAAAGCATTAAAGTTAAGACGATTGGGCAAAAACGCTATGTCGATGCACTCAAAAAGCATGACATTGTGTTTGGGGTTGGTCCGGCGGGAACCGGTAAGACATACTTAGCGGTTGTGATGGCTTACCTCGCCTTAAAGCGTGGGGATGTCAAGCGCATTGTACTCACGCGTCCTGCCGTAGAAGCTGGTGAAAATCTGGGTTTTTTACCGGGGGACTTACAGGAAAAAGTGGATCCTTATTTGCGCCCGTTGTATGATGCTTTACATGATGTTATGGGACCTGAGCAATTAGCACGTTCGATGGAACGTGGTATTGTGGAAGTAGCTCCACTCGCGTATATGCGGGGCCGAACGTTAGATGATGCATATGTCATCTTAGATGAGGCGC
The DNA here is from genome assembly GCA_027343965.1 of Caryophanales bacterium. Classification (GTDB taxonomy): domain Bacteria; phylum Bacillota; class Bacilli; order Alicyclobacillales; family SLC66; genus JAKACU01. The sequence goes on from DAHWJX010000107.1 coordinate 3,034, forward strand.
AAAATACAACACCGTTGCAAATGAAAATGTTTTTGACACGACTTGGTTTTGGCTCCCGCATGGTTATTACTGGCGATGTGACGCAAATTGATTTGCCGACAGGGAAGCGCTCTGGCTTGCGAGAAGCAACGAGAGTTTTAGCTGATATTGATGGTATCGCGTTTGTCTACCTGGAAGATTTCGATGTAGTTCGCCATCCGTTGGTGCAACGTGTCATTCGCGCCTACGCAAACGATGAAGAATCGCGGGGATAGGGCATGAGACGACGTCAATCATCCTTTGAGACATGGTTAGAAAAATATGAACTGCGTACAAGTCCCCGCTATCGCTTGGGGATTTACGCTTTGTTGGGGCTTGTACTGTACTTTGTGCTCATTGGAACAGTCTTACCTGTGCGTTACGATCTTGTCGTCGGGCAAGTGAGCCGAGTCCTGATTACAGCGCCTATCGATGCGGTCAATACAGCAGCGACAGCGAAAGCTAGAGCTATCGCGGCACAAAGTGTTGCGCCGCACTACGATATCAATTCGGCTGTAGAACGAACTGCGTTGAGACAACTCGATCAGGTTTTTAATCAGGCGGTTATTTTACGGGCCAAACCAGTGAAAGACAAAAGCAAAGACTTAGCGCTCTTGCGCGCAGCAAGTCCACCAAGCTTAAGCAACGCAGCTCTTCAATCACTTTTAACGATGACTGACAGTCAGTTTGCCTTGGTCAATAACAATGCGATACAAATTGCACAAGGTATGCTGCAAGGACCCTATTCGACGGCTGATCAAACACGGGCGACGATGATGGTGGATCAACAACTCGTTTCTCTTGATGTGGATAAGACAACAAGACTGAGTATTGGGCAACTTGTGCTTTCGGTACTTCACCCCAATCTGGTATATGATGGACAATTGACGCAAGAAGCGCGTCTTGCAGCACAACGAAGTGTGCCTGATGTATGGATCAATCGTGGGGACATTATTGTGCGCAGGGGCCAATTGGTTACACCAGCCATCATGAACCTGCTTAAAGATCTAAAGCTGTTGAAGAGTCAGCCGGATTATAGTATTTATGTGGGATTTTTGCTGTTTGTCACGGTACTTGTCCTTGCGACAGGCGTGTTTATTCAAACGAGACGCATTCGTTTGGCCAAAGATAATGTGCGTCTTTTGTTGTACGCCGGGCTTGTTGTTCTCGTGGCTGTCTTGATTCGAATCACGCGAGCTGCCGTGGATATGGGTCTGCCGGCTGCTGTTTCTTACGCGATACCTGTAGCGATGGGAAGCATGATGATATCTTTATTTTTTGGCACTTCGCTCGCTATGCTCACGTCAGTGTTGCTTGCGGTGCTTACGAGTGCTGCTTTTGGCTTTGATTTCGCACATTTTTTCGTCGAATTAGCCGGTGCGCTTGGAGCGACGATGGCCATGAAGCGCGTACATCATCGACGCGTATTCATGAGAGCTGGATCATTGGCAGCTATTTTTAACATTGTCAGTATCGCTATTATGCATCTTGTTCTTGATCCAGGAACTCTTACGTTATCTACGGTTGTGATGGAATTTATCTATGGCATAATAGGAGGTCTCCTATCTGCTATATTAACGATCGGCCTTCTGCCCTATCTTGAAACAACATTTGGTGTAATTACCCACATGGGACTTTTGGAGCTAGCTAATCCCAACCATCCCTTGTTGCGAAAACTTTTGCTTGAGGCGCCAGGTACGTACCATCACAGCTTAATTGTTGGTAATCTTGCCGAGGCGGCGGCCGAGGCGCTTGGGGCTGACCCCCTTATATGTCGTGTCGGCGCCTTATACCATGATGTCGGTAAAATTAAGAGACCGATGTTTTTTATTGAAAATCAAATGGTGGGTGACAACCCTCATGACAAGGTGGCTCCCGCATTATCTCACCTTATCTTGACCTCTCATGTCACTGATGGCCTCGAGATGCTTAAAGAGTACAATCTCCCGGAACCGATACGTGACATTTGTGCACAGCATCATGGGACGACAGTATTGTGGTATTTTTATAATAAGGCCATCAAAGAGGACGAACATCACGTCCCGGAAGTCGATCAGTACCGTTACCCTGGACCTAAACCGCATTCCAAAGAATCTGCTATTGTCATGATGTGCGATGCGGTAGAAGCGTCCGTCCGGTCGATGGGTAAGCCTACACCACCACGCATTGAAACGATGATCCGAAAAATTATTAAAGATCGCCTACAAGATGGGCAATTGGATCAGTGCGATATAACGCTACAAGATTTGAACAAGATGGTTGATGCCTTTATGCGTACATTGCAGGGTATTTACCATGAGCGAATCGAATATCCTGACCCTGCAAGAATTACAGCAAGTAAATCCAAATAGCTAAGGGGGTAGATCCTTTGTCAGATATTTTAGTCGATGTCCTTTTTGAGGTGGATTCCGTGGCACCACTTACACAAGAAGCTATCACATCTGTTGTCGAGAAAATCTGTGAAGCCGTGGCACAAAAAGAAAATCTCGCGCTGTCCGAGGTCTCTGTGGCTATCGTAGATAATGCGGCTATTCGTGCACTTAATCGTGAGTACCGATCGCTCGATGAGGCGACGGACGTCTTGTCATTTTCTCTCTTAGAAGGCGAAGAGGACGATATGGCGGCAGATGATGATGAACTGCAAGAACTTGGCGATATCATTATTAGTTGGCCACGGCTTTGTGAACAGGCGTTTGAATATGGGCACAGCCACACACGCGAGTTAGCTTTTCTAACGGCGCATGGTATGTTGCATTTGTTAGGATATGATCATCAAAATGATGCTGATGAACACATGATGTTTTCTTTGCAAGAAGATATTCTGACGTCTTTAGGCTATACGCGTTAACCGATGCGTGCACTGATTCGCAGTTTTCACTTTGCGATCCAAGGCATGGCCCATGCGCTTTTGACGCAACGTAATATGCGTATACACTTTTTTGCGGCCTTTGTCGTTGGTCTAGCGTGTGTTTTTGTTCGTGTTAGTGTATTTGAGACCATTGCTTTGTTTTTTTCAGTTGCTTTAGTGATTACATTAGAATTGGTCAATACAGCCATTGAGTCGGCTATTGACCTTTTTAGCAGGGATTTCCATGAGAGGGCAAAAGTCGCGAAGGATGTGGCGGCAGCATCCGTGTTTGTTGCCGCAGCCAATGCGCTTCTCGTGGCGTACTTGGTATTTTACAATAAAGTGTTTCCGATCCAGTGGCGATCGTTTGCGACACTGATTGCTCCACCATTTCTTGGCGTTTTGTTATTTGGTTTTTTATGTCTCTTACTTGCTGTGGTCGCAGAGGCCATGCAAATCCATTTGGAATTAAGAAAAGGCGGTCATTTATGAAAAAATCAGGTTTTGTCGCTATTGTGGGACAACCCAATGTGGGCAAGTCCACGTTGCTTAATCGCATCATCGGTCAAAAGATTGCGATCATGTCGAGTAAGCCGCAAACGACAAGGACACGCATTCGCGGTGTGCTTACAAATGGCGCTGGGCAAATTGTCTTTTTGGATACGCCAGGATTGCATACGCCCAAACATCGTCTTGGGGAGTATATGGTCGAAATCGCTGAAAATTCGATTCGTGAAGTGGATGCTGTTCTTTTTGTCATTGATGCAACACATGTTGACAGTTCAAAGGATGATGAGATTCTCGTGCGGTTAAGAGCTTCGGCTAACCCAGTGATTCTGGTCATCAATAAAGTGGATGCCGTAGATAAGCAAAATATTTTATCGTTGATTGATCGATACAAGGAAAAGTATACTTTTCATGCGATTATCCCACTCTCGGCAAAGACAGGCGATCAAGTTGATGTCTTGGTGGATACGGTGTTTTCTCTAATGGCAGAAGGACCGCAGTATTATCCTGATGACATGATTACCGATCATCCGGAACAGTTTGTGATGAGTGAATTTATTCGTGAAAAAGTGTTGCGTTTGACACGCGAAGAGGTTCCTCACTCTGTGGCAGTTTTTATCGAGCATATGGAAAAAAGAGAAGATCATAATACACTTCATATTCACGCTGTGATCTATACTGAACGTGAGTCGCAAAAAGCCATTTTGATCGGTAAAGGCGGCGAAATGTTAAAAAAAGTCGGGACACTTGCGAGGCGTGATATCGAAGCTATTTTTGATACAAAAGTCTTTTTAGAACTATGGGTCAAAGTGAAAAAGGATTGGCGTAATCGTGAAAATCTCCTGAGATCTTTTGGGTATGATCGCGAATAAGCGTCCAAAAAATTCCTAGTATAGTAGTTGGTCTTTCTTTGGCATGCTAGATATGCTGGTTACGTACAGAAAGGACTGATTGCGATGCGGGATTTCCTGTGGAGGTATTTTATGTTGACGGGAGAAATCGACGCCTACCTGCTGTACAAAGAGCATCTTGCGGTAAGCGAAGGGGCAACTGAAACGACGAAAAAAGATATGGCAACACCGGGGGAAAGTGGGTATGCAGAGTAAGCAGTTGGAGACGTTGGTGCTTCAAACCCGACCATTTGGTGAAAATCACCGTATGGTCACGTTACTGACCGTTAATGTTGGAGTGCACAAGGCCGTCGCCTTTTCAGCGCAAAAATTGCAACACCCACTTTATGCAGTTTGTCAACCTCTTGTGCGCTCCAGGGTACTTTTTACGACACCTGAACAAGGACTGCGAGAAGTCGTGCAAGGACAAATTATCACAGGTTATGAGCGCATCAAAACAGATGTTGTTCTTTTGGCCTACGCTCAAGCGATGTGCGAACTTGTCCTACGGGTGGCGCAAGATGATGTAAGTGAAGCGGGCACAAAGCAAAGCGTGAACCAAAGGGACTTATTTGCTATCTTCGATCGTTCACTTTCCTTTATGGAAAAAAACAATGACCCATGGGGGCCATTTAGCTTCTTGCAATTGTGGATGATGAGGTATCTTGGGCTGGGTGATGATCCTAGTGAATGGGCCGCCGTAGTACAAGCAGGCGTCGCACAGGATCTCGCTCTTGCCAGTCAAGTTTCTTTAGATGAGTACCTCTCATCGCCGTTGGATAGAGCGGTTTCTAAAACGATAACCGCCGCTCTATCGCAAGAGCTTGATGATCGCGCCGGGATTAAATTGAAATCGAGACGTGTCATTGATTCCTTAGAGCGCTTATATTTATAAAATATTTTGGGCTGCCAACGAAAAATAACGTTCAAAACGAAAATCTGACCATAAAAATACGAGAGCAACCCCTAGGCCCAGCCAAAAATAGCGGCTTCTCCATAGGGTGCGATCAAAAGCGAATGGTATACCTAAGTGAAAGCTAAAAAAGCGACGAGTCACTATGGCGCAAGCGAACAGTAAGACCAACGCCATAAAAATATGCAACAGCGTATGCAAAAGAGTTCCTGCCTTTCCTTGGGTTCTTTCTTTGATTGTATCAGGGGCGTCGCATTTCTTCAATAATCAGCGTGTCGTGCGAAGGGGGCTCGAGGTCATGGATGGATTATCATCAGTGGTTTATGTGTTGTCTGACTCAGTGGGTGAGACAGCAGAATTTGTCGTGCGTGCTGCCGCTAGTCAATATGACTACGCGCGTTTTGAAGTGAGAAAAATTTCCTATGTGAATGATGAAGCGACATTGCGGGAAGTGGTGCTAAAGGCACAGAAGGATCAGGGATTGATTGCCTATACACTCATTTTGCCTCAGTTGCGAGAGGCATTAAGGGAACAAGCGGAACTCACTGGGGTACGCATTGTGGATATTATGGGGCCTATGATGAAGGCACTAGAAGACGTTTTTCATATGCAACCTAAACTTCGTCCTGGACTTGTCCATCAACTGGATGAGGACTATTTCTTGCGAGTCGATGCTATTGAGTTTGCTGTCTCCGCTGATGATGGCAAGGATCCACATGCTCTAATGAGAGCTGATGTTGTCCTTGTCGGCGTTTCGCGTACATCTAAAACACCACTTAGTATGTATCTGGCGCATAAAGGATTGCGTGTGGCAAACGTTCCACTCGTTCCTGAGGTGTCGCCGCCGGAGGAACTTTTTGACCTGCCTCAAGGGCGCGTGATCGGGCTTACTATTAGCCCGCAAGATCTAAATAACATACGTCAAGAACGCGTCAGGGTCCTAGGACTCGATCTTGAGGCTATGTATGCCTCAAGGGAACGTATAGAAAGCGAATTACACTATGCTAAGCGCATCATGATGGACCTTGGTTGCCCAGTCATTGATGTATCCCGGCGTGCTGTGGAGGAAACGGCTAATTTGATTCTCGATTATGTGTCAGCTAAAGTACCGAAATAATAGGCTCCCTAGACAGATGCAAGTGTAATTTTAAAAAAACGCATAAGGATCCGTATTCGTGGAAGGATTATTTTTGCTATGTTGCGTACATCTATAGAGAGGGGGGTTATGGCAAGGATAATTAGATAGGCACGTTTAGATAGATCATGGAAGAGACAGACTATTCAAAGCGATCGGTTTGCATCGGGTAGTAGCAAAGGAGAATTTTTCTGCATGATTCGGCAGGAAAGTGTTGAATCTTGGCGAATAAAGTTAGCATCGAGAAAAAACAAATGAGGCCACGGTATCATTTGTCGCGTGCTTGGAGGGGTCGTGTCCTATGAGCATGCGCGTTCCGGAAGAATTCATCGCCTTATTACGTGAGAAGATTGACATCGCTGATGTCGTCTCCGAATACGTAAAGCTCAAACGAACCGGACATTCTTTAGTGGGTTTGTGCCCTTTTCATTCCGAAAAGTCGCCGTCTTTTTATGTCACCCCAAGTAAGGGGTTTTACCACTGCTTTGGTTGTGGCGCTGGTGGGACGGTTATTACTTTTCTTATGGAAATGGAACAGATCCCGTTTGTTACTGCCGTTCAACGCTTGGCTGAGCGCGCCTCACTGCCTATGCCGATCATCGAAGGCACGGAGCAAAGCAACGAGGCTGAGCAGCGGAAAATGGCAATGTATCAAGCGGTCGATCTTGCAACAAAGTTTTATAACCACATTTTAATGAATCATGGGGTGGGTGCGCAAGGGCTTTCTTATTTATTTAATCGTGGAGTTACAAAGCAGACTGTAGTGCAGTTTAATCTTGGTTTTGCTCCTGACCTTGATCAAAAGAGAACGTTGATCGATTTTCTAACTCGTCGCGGCATAACTAAAGAGACTATCTTAGATGCTGGTCTTGGCGTTGTGACAGACCAGGGTGAATTGATCGATCGTTTTCGCGGGCGCGTTATGTTTCCGATCTGGGATCTGCACGGTAAGCCTGTGGCGTTTGGCGCACGATCTCTGAAAAACGAAAAACCAAAGTATCTTAATAGCCCAGATACATTGCTGTTTCACAAAGGCCATATGTTATATGGGTATCACAAAGCTAGGGCTACGATTAAAAAGTCAGGACAGGTCATCTTGCTTGAAGGGTATATGGATGCAATAGCGATGCATCAACATGGTATCACTAACGTTGTTGCTACGCTTGGCACGGCACTTACGCCTGAACAAGCAGGACTTATGCGTCGCACTGCAGAAGAAGTTATACTATTGTACGACGCCGATGCTGCTGGCTTTGCGGCTTCAAGAAAAAGCATCGATATCTTGCGCGATGCAGGTGTGGTTGCTCGTGTTGCCACCTTGCCAGCAGGCGTGGATCCGGATGAGTATATGCATGATAAAGGCTCGACTGTTTTCGTCACCGAGGTTCTCAACAAGGCAATGAGTGCCCTGTTTTACCAGTTACAATATCTAACACATCAGCATCCCGACCATCTAACAAGTGGTCGCATCGGATACTTGCGTGATGCGATGGAGATCGTAGCACAAGAAGAAAGTTCCATTGAACGTGAATCTGCCCTGCAATGGCTGAGTCAAACGTACACCATGGCATTATCGGCTTTGCGTGACGATCTAGAGCGGCAGATACGGACTCATGAGCGTCGTACCGGCCAATCACAGTCAACAGCATTCAAAGACAAACGCAGAGGTATCGAACACGGTGCCAGAGCGGCGCCCGCACCCCTGCCAGCCAAGCATGACGTCGCTGCACAACAATTGCTTATGTATATGTTAATGCATGCTGAGGTCGCAAGTCAAGTGCAAGAGGAGCTTCTCGGGGATTTTTCTTCACCGATGCACAGTGCATTGCAAGCTTACCTTTATGCGTATTATGCTGACCATTCGATGGCAGATCCAGAATTGTTTTTGAGTACCATCGATGATTCCGATGTGGTCAGGTATGCAACAGGGCTTTTACAGCAAGCTTTGATGCAATCTATAGGAGAAATTGTTCTTGACGCCAAGCTGATTCACGATTATATACAGTGCGTGATTGATTTTCGGATTGAACAAAATTTGTCACGTGTTGCGGCGGAAATGAAAGAGGCTGGCACTCGGGGAGACTATGTAAGGATGCGGGAAAAAGAGGCGGAGTTTCGCCGCTTGCAGCGATCGTTGCAAGGCACTGACACGAACCATGAAGAAACAGGCTTGTAGGATTGAAGGGAGGGCGGAGGATGAGCAAAGAGCTCAAAGACGGTGCGCCAATTGAAACGACGTTAGAGGATGTGCGCCAGCACCTTTTGTCCTCCGGTAAAAAGCGCGGCGTTCTCACCTATACAGAGATCATGAATCGCATGTCTCCATTTGATCAAGACAGCGAACAGATCGAAGAATTCTTTGAACAATTGACCGACCTTGGCATTGAAGTGGTCAATGAAGCCGATGAAGATACGGACGACGAAGATGCCGATGAGGATTCTACAGATCCGGAGTTGCATGAAGAAGATGTGCATGCTGAAGAGGAATTTGATTTAAATGATTTGAGCGTTCCTCCGGGTATAAAAATCAATGATCCTGTTCGGATGTATCTAAAAGAGATTGGCCGTGTACCATTGCTTTCTGCAGAGGAAGAAATTGAGCTTGCCAAGCGTATCGAAAAAGGTGATGAAGAAGCCAAACGCAGGCTTGCTGAGGCTAATTTGCGTCTTGTCGTCAGTATCGCAAAGCGGTATGTAGGCCGCGGCATGCTGTTTCTTGATTTGATTCAAGAGGGCAACATGGGTCTTATCAAAGCGGTTGAAAAGTTCGACTATCGCAAGGGCTATAAATTTAGCACCTATGCCACATGGTGGATTCGTCAGGCAATTACACGTGCCATTGCTGATCAAGCGAGGACGATTCGTATACCGGTGCACATGGTTGAGACGATTAACAAATTAATCCGTATCTCACGTCAATTATTGCAAGAGCTTGGGCGCGAACCAAGTGCTGAAGAGATTGCCACGGAAATGGATATGAGCCCAGAAAAAGTTCGTGAGATTCAAAAGATCGCGCAAGAACCTGTGTCATTAGAAACTCCTATCGGTGAAGAAGATGATTCGCATCTCGGTGATTTTATTCCTGATGATGACGCGCTGGCACCGGCAGATGCTGCTGCTTATGAACTCTTAAAAGAGCAGTTAGAAGATGTTTTGGACACGTTGACAGAGCGTGAGGAGAATGTACTTCGATTGCGTTTTGGCCTTGATGACGGACGGACACGTACCCTTGAAGAGGTGGGTAAGGTCTTTGGTGTAACCAGAGAGCGGATTCGCCAGATTGAAGCTAAAGCTCTGCGCAAGCTTCGTCATCCAAGTCGCAGTAAACGGCTAAAAGACTTTTTAGAATAAACGAAGTGTCTTTTATGAGCCGATCCCACCTTGGATCGGCTCTTTTTAAAGGAGCTTAACAGCAATGAAACTTGGCAATCGTTTAGAATATGTGGCTAACATGGTTGGCCATGTCAGTACCATGGCCGATATTGGCGCTGATCATGCGAAAGTGCCGATTCACCTTATTTCACAAGGAAAGGTGCAAAGAGCGATCGTTGTGGAAGTGACCGATGGCCCGTTTACGAGCGCATCGCAAGCTGTACGTCACGCTGGACTAGAAGATCGTATCAGCGTGGTGTTAGGTAATGGATTGCATCCGATTCAGCCAGGTGAGGTGGATACCTTTGTTATAGCTGGCATGGGAGGTGCGACGATCTGGGATATTGTTACGAGTGAACACGCACAGAATATCTTGGCTGCTAGTCCGAATGCTTTGGTTTTACAACCTCTTTCCCTAGTGGGTTTGTTGCGATATGGGGCGCCGCAGTTAGGGTATGAGATTCAATCGGATCAACGGGTCGAGGAAAATGGTATTATTTATGAGTGCTTGCGCCTCGTTGCAAAGGATGTTGTAAGGCGAAAGCAAATCAGTACCTTGGCGCCTCTTATTCGAGAAGCCTACGATCATTTATCGGTTCCTGAAAAGGTGCGACTTGCTTGCGGTGAGATTGCCATAAAGGAACATTCCACTTTGTTACTGATCGCGATCCAAGACGAAATCAAGAAGCGCGCGGAGATTCTTGAAAAAGTGTCTCGAGATGACCGCGGTGCAAAGGGATTGCAGATACTTAAAGAAGAGTATGATGCTCTTTACACTATTTTTTGTGCCATAAGGTAGTCCATACTGCGCCAAGACCGATAAACCAAAACAGAACTAAAAACACGATCCCGATGATGGGAATGTTCATGAGCAACAGTACACCAAGGGACCCCATCACGAACGGTGCTAAACGCGTGGATGGTACCATGGCACGCAAAATCGTCCGTCCTAGCTTATTTGATACAAATAAAAGTCCGATTGTCCCCCCAACAAGGTACAATACAAGGAAAATGGCTGAAACAGACCAGAGAATCGGTGTGAGAATGCTTGCGCCAATTAGCAAAGCGAGAATGACGGTCATGATAAAGCCTGACAAGACCATGCGCGCGTAATGTTCACTGATCCGGTCGCTCATGGTTTCATCGCGCTTTACGATGAGCCAACCTCCAAACAGTAAGATGAGCAAAAGTAACGCAGAAAACACTGCATGGGTAGCATACAAAAACAGACTCAGCAACGCAGATAAAGCAAGAACCATGGTGATTGAATGGCCTGTTCCTACTTCCAGGATACCTTCCGTAACTTGTGCCGTTGCACTTTGATGCACCTGTCCACCGATGTCAAGAATGAAACCTGTGTGCGATCCATTCGCCAGCGTGACATCCTGACCGATAGCGATGATAGAATTGCTCACGGTACCTCTCACAACCACAGGGCGATCTACTGCCACGACCGTATCCACATTTTCCTGTGAAAAGACGACAATAGGTTGCTTAGGGATTATAGTTGCGGCTAGAGCATGTGGCAAAATGATAAAACTCACGCACAAGAGAGCGACAAAGATAGAGATGACGGATTTGTTTAATTTCAATTGGTTATCACCCACCTGTGCGTACAAATCGCGTGCTTAGGATAAGTAGCCATACAGCGAACCCCACTAAAAACACAGATAAAAAAGTCGAAACTGTCATGAGCTGACCGTGCCACCCACTGCTATACAAAATGGCATCTTGCATGGCTCGCAAAAGGTTGAGTACAATCGTAAAAAGCCAAGAAGCAGGCGCTAAAAACAACAGGATAAGAGGTAAAAGAAACCCTGTCGACGTCACCACCACCACCAGCTGACTGCGTAGTCGCTTCCTTCGTAAGATCATGGAGCGAGTACTAGCTAGAAGGCGTTCTTGAAAATCCGGCGCAGGTTCATCCACAAGAGCGCTGATCAGATCTTCTTTTTGATGGTCATTCATGGCTAACACCATCTCTCTCAACGTGTAATCGCAAAGCTTTTTTTGCGTTGGACAAACGGGATTTGACGGTACCTATAGGGATCTTTAAAATGGTCGCAATCTCCAGGTACTCATAGCCATCACGTTCGCGCAAAAGCAAAATGGCACGATGTTGTGGGCTCAACTGATCAAGTGCTTCTTCAAGCATAGCACGTGATGAAAGATCGGCGTGGTTAGCCACGAGCATATCTTTTGTCTCATCCAGCGGTTGATTGTGATGTTTTTTATTGCGTCTCGCGTGGTCGATGGCAAGCCGTGTCGTCGTTGTTGTCAACCAGGCATGAAAAGCATGTTCATCTTGTAATGAGCTAACTTTTTGATACATGCGAATAAAGGTGTCCTGCGTGACTTCTTCTGCGTCTGGCCGAGATCGTACGATGGCATAGGCCGTTTGATAAACATGTCGGTGGTAGCGCGTGATAAGTTCGGCTAGGGCACCTTCATCGCTTCTCATGGCAAGGCGAACGAGACTTGCAAGAGAATTATCTTCGCTTTGCAATTTCCCGTTGCCTCCTTCTTACAGCGTCAAGCACGAGAGCGCCCAATTCGCCGTTCGATTTGTTCCCACAAGTCGATCAAACTTGTTATAAAAGGCTTTACAAAGCGTTTGCTCGCCACAACAGCATAGCCACATCCAATACCAATAATCCATCCCGCCAAAACGTCTGTCGGATAATGAATACCGACGTAAACTCTGGCGAAGCCAATTAAGAGCGAAAATATGCCAAAGAAAATACCGATTTTTCGGTCATAGACGAAAGCGCCAGCCGCTAAACCCATAGAACCTGTTGTATGGTCACTTGGAAATGATGCGTCTGCTGCGTGATGAATTAAGGGTGTCGTGTGTAGGGCTACAAAAGGTCTTGTACGAAACCAGATATGCGAAATAATGATATTGATAAGAAGCCCAAGAACACCAGCAATCACGGCAGATAATGCAGTTTCTCGATAACGTAGCCGATTTTCTGGTCGTCGAGCGACAAACCAGATGATAAGTAAAAATAAAGCGTATAAGTATAAACCGTCATTGGCAATTTGAATCATCAGCGCATCAAACAACGCGCTTTTTCCATGCCAGTGTTCTAACGTCATATACAGATTGATATCCCAACTCATTATACAGCACCCCATTTTATGAAGTATTCTTATCCTGCTACAAAAGGATGCGTAAAGGGCAACAAAAGTTCACTTCTTCCAAGCATTTTGCCTGTAGCAGTTTGCTCTATTGTCATAATTCGCGTCTTATGATAACATAGGGAGTCGCAAAAGTGAGCGAGGCAGTCGCCGGCACAGTGCCGAAAGGCCGTGCGGGAGGAAAGTCCGAGCTCCTCAGGGCAGGGTGCTGGGTAACCCCCAGTGAGAGTGATCTTAAGGAAAGTGCCACAGACATGAAGACCGCCGATGGATTGCGAAAG
>DAHWJX010000101.1:0-45009 GCA_027343965.1 Caryophanales bacterium
TGTCTCCTGCTTGCGTTTCGATGATCGGAAGTGCCGTTAAGGAACCACCACCGAGTTCATCCGATAATTTTGCAGCGCGTTCCAGCAGTCGTGAATGAAGGTAAAAAACATCGCCAGGGAAAGCTTCACGGCCTGGTGGACGACGAAGCAACAACGACATTTCGCGATAGGCTGCTGCTTGCTTGGTCAAGTCATCGTAGATCACTAATGCATGTTCGCCATTGTATAAGAAGTATTCTCCCATCGTGCATCCTGCATAAGCTGCAAGGTACAGCAAGGGCGCTGGATCTGATGCGCTTGCTGATACGATGGTCGTGTATTCCATGGCTCCATGTTTACGAAGTGTTTCTACAACTTGTGCAACCGTAGATTGTTTTTGCCCAATCGCGACGTAGACGCATTTGACGCCATTGCCTTTTTGATTGATGATAGCATCCACAGCAATGGCCGTTTTGCCCGTTTGACGGTCACCGATGATCAATTCCCGCTGGCCACGGCCAATCGGAATCATCGCATCGATAGCTTTTAGACCTGTTTGCATCGGTTCAAACACGGAGCGACGTGCAATAACGCCAGGGGCCGCTGATTCGATAGGACGAAAGGTGTCGGACTTGATAGGCCCTTGATTATCAAGCGGTTGCCCTAGTGGATCGACGACACGTCCCAACAAGCCAGGTCCAACAGGGACTTGTGCAATGCGTCCTGTGCGGCGTACTGAGTCGCCTTCTTTAATGCCAGTCACGGAACCAAGTACGATAACACCGACGTTGTCTTCTTCAAGGTTAAAAGCAAGGCCAAACACACCGTTTGCAAACTCGACCAATTCACCTGCCATTACCTGATCGAGGCCATACAAACGCGCGATACCGTCGCCGACTTGAAGCACGGTACCGGTCTCATAGCTCTCTAGATTCCCCTCGAATTGTTCGATCTGTTTTTGAATCAGAGCGCTGATTTCATCAGGTCGGATACTCAACGATTTCCCTCCTTGACAACGCGAATGTGAGACAGTCGATCCTTAAATTGATCGAGTGAATTGCGCAAGCTGGCATCCACAATGCGATTACCGATCAGCAATCGATAGCCTGCCAACAGGTCGTTTCTTTGTCTCACATCGACAGATACCTTTTTCAAAAGTGCGGTTTCCAAGCTATGTTGTATCGCATAAAGACTCTTATCTTGAAGCGGACGCGCCGTTTCGAGTTGAACAGTCACTTGACCTTGTGCCTCTTCAAACATGGCATGAAACGCATGATAGATGCTTCCTAAGTACTTTGAACGCTTTCGCGTATAAAGCAAGGTAAGCAGCTGCTTCAAAGCTTCTGGCATGCCATGATCAAACAGCTGTTCAAGGACCACAATTTTATCGTTAGCCGCAATGTAAGGGTGATTGAAAAATTGTGTCGCTTCTTTACTCACATCGACTGCGCCGGCAACAACGCGCAACGCTTCATCCAGAATGCCTGCTTTTCCTTGTTCTTGTGCCGCCAAAAAAACTGCTTGCGCATAGCGACGGGTGATCGAGCCATTTAGCATACCAATTCACCCAGACGCTTGTCAGCCTCTTGAATCAGTTCTTCATGCAACGCCTCAGATGCGTGATCACGCAATAATTTTTCGCTGATCTGCACTGTCAAGGAAGATACTTGTGCTAACACGGCGTTAATCGCTTCTTGCCGTTCACGTTCCACAAGTTCGCGTCCTTGTTCCATAATGCGCTCGGCTTCTGCCTGTGCACCTTCAAGAATTTCTCGGGCTTGTTCTTCGGCGCGCAAACGCGCATGATCAATCATGTCTCTCGCTTGCTTACGACTAGCTTCGAGCAATTCGCTTTGTTCCGAGGCCAATTTGACCGCTTGCTCACGCTGACCTTCGGCTTCCGACAGTTGTTGTTCCACGTACAGACGCCGCTTTTCCATCATGCGAGCGAGTGGCGCGAATGCCCAGTGGCGAATCAATAAAAAGACAATAAGAAAACTGATGATCGAGACGAGAAACGTACCAAACTCAAACAAGCACTTCACCCCGCTCTCGGTAATAGATGTAATGAATCTGGATTATAGTCCGCCGCCTTTTCCAAGGAGCAATACAAGACCCAAGGCGAGCGCAATAACAGGAATACCTTCAACGATACCTACACCAATAAATGCACTTCCAAGGATCTGACCGCGAGCTTCAGGCTGACGCGATACACCTTCTACGTACTTGCTCAACACCATACCGTCACCGATAGCACCGCCTGCAGCTGATAAGCCGAGCATCAGAGCTGCGGCGATTGCGTATAAAGCTTGGATCATTGTCAGACTCCTCCTTGAATTGTGGACGGTCAATGGCCGCCGCCCATGTGATACGACTTCATGCCGATGTACAGCACCATCAGAACAGCAAAGACATACGCTTGCACCGAAGCGACAAAGCCGCTGTAAAGTAACCACACGATCAAAAGCGGCAATCCGGTGGGCACAAAGTGAAACAGTACCGGCATCGTTAAAATGGCGCCAATCAGAACTTCACCAGCAAAAATATTCCCGTATAGACGCATGCCGTGCGTCAGAGGGTTTGTTATTTCTTCAAGGACATGAATGGGATTCAAATAGGCCTTGAAGTATTGTTTAGGACGATGCCACCCTTGATAATGGCTGATCAGCCACACCATCACTGACAACCCAAGAGTCATACTCAGGTTCGCTGTCGGCGAGTCAAATAATGCAACTTCACCGTTTGACGCTTTTAGCGCACTTGAGGTAATCCCAAGCCATGGGATTGGTTGTGACAGATGAATACTGACCGTTGCGATCAGGCCAAGCCAGTTGGCGACAAAGATAAAGATCAAAACCGTAAACGACAAGGGCATGATCCATGAGATAAAACGCTCGGACGGGACAATATCACCGACCATCGTGCGGGTAAACTCCATACTCCATTCGACGACATTTTGCCAACCTTTCGGATGACGCATGTCAAGCCTGCTTGTGGCTAGGCGCAAAAGGAACAAAGCTACAAGTCCAGCAACAAAAATCATGACGATCGTCACGATATTGATCTTGAACAGCGAGTTTGGAAACAAGTAAGGAAATGCGATCAAATTCTCACCTACTTTCCTCACGCATTTTCCCTGTTACGGTCTGTCTAGTGCGCTCGTGGATAGCCATCCCCGCAACGAACACCACAAGTCCAAGCAAATACCCGACAAGTGTCGTGTAAGGACTGAAAGGCGGTGTCTTGATCGCGATCACCATCACAATGATCAAGACAATATACCTCGAGAACATTCCGAGCATGCCTGATAAAAGTAAAGGTTTTCCAGACAATCCATCACGCAAGTGACCTTGCCGTATCATGCTAAAAATGACGTAGGCGCCACCCACCTGGCCAAGCAACAACCCATCCACATAAGAGCGTCCTTGTAACCATGTGAGCCACGCTACACCCGTCAGAACCACGAGCACCCCAAAAGTTGCCCATATGCGACGAAATGAGCGGGTCAAACGCAACACAGCATCGTCCATCACGTGCCTCCGTTCACCTTTTTAATGAGGGCGGCTAAACCTGCCGCACCTGTCAAAAGGCCGACAAAGACGCCGACGATAAGCGCCCAATGAATATGAAATCGAGAGTCTGCAAACGCTCCGATCAGACCAAAAGCAAGCATACTCATCGGAATCTGGACGATAAAGCCAGCTAGCATGAACAACTGTTGCCACGCCGTTCTCCCAGGCTTTTCGTTATCTGGCATGTAACCGCCCCCTTAGGGAATCCCCTTCGGTGTTGCAGTTTCCTTTAAGCATTCAGGCCAAAATCACCCCCTCATAGTAACAAAGGCCCATTTTACGTGTCAACGGAGGCCTTGACTATCTGGCTTGATCGCTGGGTAAAAACGGTTGCGGTCTGTCGCCTCTCCCAAAGTAATGCACTAAAGCGTCTACGATACGTTCCGATGCGTTGCCGTCGCCATAAGGGCTCACTGCAATCGACATCGCTTGATGCTTGTCCTTGTCAGCCAAGAGTTCTGTCGCCATTGACACAATCGTGTCATGATCCGTCCCGGCCAGTTTCAGCGTGCCAGCTTCGACACCCTCTGGTCGTTCGGTCGTATCACGAAGTACGAGGCATGGAACGCCTAAAAATGGCGCCTCTTCTTGAACGCCCCCGGAATCGGTCAGGATAAGATAGGAGCGCGCCATGAAATTATGGGCGTCCAGCACATCCAGAGGCTCTAATAAAGAGATACGCGGATGCTGTCCTAAGATGCGATTGGCAGGCTCCCGGACCGCAGGGTTGAGGTGAACTGGGTATACGACGTGAATGTCAGGAAAACGTTCAACAATATCGTAAACAGCCTTAAAGATATCTTCGAACTTTTCAAGATTCTCCCGTCGATGCGCCGTCATAAAGACCATCCGCTGCGCTGGATCTATCGCATCAAGCGCTGGATGTGTGTACCGTTTTGAAACGGTTGTTTTCATTGCATCAATAGCCGTGTTGCCCGTAATATAAATAGACTGCTCGTTCTTATGTTCTTCGCGCAAATTATCAGCCGCTTGTTTTGTCGGCGCAAAGTGCAAATCGGCAAGAACACCCGTAAGTTGGCGGTTCATTTCTTCAGGAAAAGGGGAATATTTGTCCCATGTGCGAAGCCCAGCCTCCACATGGCCGATCGGGACCTGCTGATAATACGCGGCGAGACTTGCAACAAAGGTGGTCGATGTGTCACCATGAACCAAGATAATATCAGGATGCGCTTCTTGAATCACACCTTCAAGCAACGACAACGCCTTGGTGAAGATCAGCGTGAGCGTTTGCCTGCTTTCCATGATATCGAGATCATACTGAGGTGTGATCGAAAACGTCTCAAGAACCTGATCTAACTGTTCACGATGTTGTGCTGTAACACAGACGATCGTTTCAAAGTCAGCGCTTCGTTGCAGTGCCTTTACCAAAGGGGCCATTTTGACCGCTTCGGGTCGAGTACCGAATACAGTCATCACGCGAATTCGCGGCATTAGTCTGATTCTCCTCACAGTAATGCTAAGCATGTACTCATCATTATAGCAAAGCAAGACCCCTTCATGCCATAGCAAGTTGAGGTATAGTTTGCTTACGAAATGTTAAAATTGCTTAGTTATAATGCTTTCTAATCCCGTTCTAACTTTCACGTCCTAAAATTAAAAAGGATGTCCCTGCACTTATTTGTTATTTCCTAAGGGAGGCTGTTTCCATGCCAAAGCTTGACCGAGTCCTGATCTTATCCGCTTCTTATGGCGAAGGACATCAACAAGCTGCCTTGGCTGTGCAAGATGCCTTGATCGAACAAAACCCTGGCATCGAGATCACCATTGTCGATTACATGCGAATGGTTCACCCCATTATTAATTCTGTAGCGCGCTATTGCTATCTAAAAAGTGTTCGCTTTGCGCCTAAGCTTTATGGGCTTTTTTATAAAGGTACGAGTCGTATCTCCCCCGAATCCATGCTGCAAAAGCGGCTTAATCATCTTGGTTACGATGACCTTGCTGAATTCTTGAATAGCTATAAACCAAGTGTCGTTTTATCGACATTTCCAACGCCGGCAGGTGTTATGTCCATGCTCAAAAAACGCGGACTTACTGATGTGCCTGATACTACCGTGATTACCGATCATGCGATTCACAGCCAATGGATCCATCCTTACACAGACCACTATTTTGTGGGGTCCGATCATGTTCGTAAGGGTCTCATAGCTCGTGGCATTCCAGATGACAGGATATCTGTGACAGGTATCCCTATTCGCCCAACGTTTCTTGCTCCGAGCAACCGTGCCATCTTGCGTAACAAATATGGACTTGATGAAGAATTGCCCACGATTTTGATGATGGCAGGTTCTAGCGGCACAATGGGTGATGCCGGACAAATTTGCGACGAGATGTTTCAATCATCGACGCGCATGCAGATTATGGTTGTTTGCGGCCATAATGCGAAGTTGCATAAAGAGATTCAAGAGCTTTCCAGAGAAGCTAGAAATCCTGTATGGGTTTTTGGTTTTACGCGTGATGTCCATGAACTGATGGCCGTGTCTGATCTGATCATTACAAAGGCAGGTGGATTAACGGTTAGCGAAGCGCTTGCGATGGAGTTACCGATGCTTTTGTATCGTCCGATACCGGGACAGGAAACACAAAATGCCGCATTTTTGGTGCGTTCACGCGTGGCTGTCTTTGCGCGCAATCGCAAACAAGTCAATGCTTATGTCGAGCGGCTTTTAAGCGATGATGGGACACGCCTGAAAAAGATGCGCACGCATACTAACATGATACGAAAGGCAACAGCGGCTTCCGATATCGCCAAAGGTCTCGAACGAGTAACACTTCAACGCGAACCTGCGATGCAAGAGTACACCACAGCGGATCGCCTAGTCGCTAAACAGTCATGAAGTT
Source organism: Caryophanales bacterium (assembly GCA_027343965.1). Lineage (GTDB taxonomy): Bacteria > Bacillota > Bacilli > Alicyclobacillales > SLC66 > JAKACU01. The sequence continues at coordinate 6,414 of DAHWJX010000101.1, forward strand.
ATTTTTCAAACCGATAGCCAAACCGTTTGTTTTAGCCTCTCTGACCAGCCTCATGCTGGTCGAGTTTGTGCGTAATGCGCTGATTATTTCCCTGTTGCCGAACCTTGGCGTGGATGTGCCAGGTTTAACGCCTGCTGTAGTCGGCCTTGCGATCAGCATCCATTATTTTTTCGACAATATTTTGCGTACACCGATGGGAATGCTGGTGGATCGCTATGGACACCGGTTGGCACTTAGCATCGGGCTTGTCGTTGCTGCGATTGGCCTTTTACTGATCGCTGGCGCCGATACACCCCTCACGATGATTCTAGGCGGCGGATTATTTGGCATCGGGGCTTCACCACTTTGGCCAACTGTGATCAGCGCGATCACCTCTACCTGCAAAGAAGAAGAAAAAGCGAGTGCTATGGGCTATGTATATACCGCATGGCTAGTCGGCGGCGGTGCCGGACCTGTTCTGATCAACTTTATTTTTGTGTGGTCATTACGCGCCACCTTTACGTTGATGGTTTCTTTGCTTCTCGTCGCTGGCCTGCTTGCTCTTACGGTACGTATCAAGCCCCATGCACATGGCACGATCAAAGAAACTTTCTCACAAATCGACCTGCGTAGATATTTCCGAGAAATCATCGTACACTTAAGGGAGATACGTATCCTCTTTCCAGGTATGTTCGTTCAAACTTTTGCTATCGGCGTTTTGATTCCGATCCTCACACCTTATGCGCGTGTGGTGCTTGGTATCAGCCCTCAGTTGCAAAGTCTTGCGATCATTTTGGTGGGAGGCGCAACGGTCATTTTGCTGCCCGTCATGGGACGCTTGGTGGATCGCCTAGGTGCTCGGCCCTTTTTGTCCGGAGGATTCTTACTTTGCTCAGCGATGTTAATCATGTTTTCACTGCAGCGATCGATTATCCCCGCGATACTTTTCATGATCATGCTTGGTGTCTCCTATTCCATGATCCTGCCATCGTGGAATTCTGTGCTTGACCGTTCGATCGCACATGATAAACGCGGTGCCATGTGGGGCGTGTTTATGACGATAGAAGGACTCGGCACAGCAACGGGGCCACTTTTCGGCGGACGTTTATGGGACTCCTTTAGTCCGCAAGCGCCATTTTGGTTAAGTGCGATCGTTGTTGGAACGATGGGTATCTTATATTTATTTTTGCGATTACCTGGGCTGCAGCGTTACCTAAGGCCGACGACCAAGGCTTCCTGACTGGGTCTAAAAGGACTGATTTCCTATGGCCTTATTGTTCGTTGTTCTGTTGATCATCCTTTTATGGGGCGTATATGCTCCTATGGCTGATCTCTTATTTCACGTAAAGCACGTCGGCACGATCTATCGCGGCAGCGAACTCAAAAGTGAGATTACACTCACTTTTGATGATGGCCCTGATCCTGTGTACACGCCAGCCCTACTCATGTTGCTTGAGCAATATAAGGTTCGCGCCGTATTTTTTCTGGTGGGCCAGACCCTTGAGCAATACCCTGATCTCGTAAGACAGATCCATGAACGGGGCCACATAGTCGGTGTACATACGGACCGCCATGTCAATGCATGGTTTACGTCTCCCTGGCGAATGCGCCATGAGATACTTCGCACACGGGACATGCTGCAGCGAATAACAGGTGAGGCACCGAAGTATTTTCGGCCCCCTTGGGGAAGATTTAACATCCTCTTGCCGCGACAGTTGCACTCACTAGGTATGGTGCCTGTCTTATGGACCTATGCATGTCAAGATTGGGAACCTGGCGATCGATCAAAATCGATCGCGCAAAAGATCATGGCACAAGCACAAAACGGAGCGATCGTGTTGTTGCATGACAGTGGAGGCGCCCCTGGATCACCCAAGAACACGCTGAACGCTTTGAAAGTGGCCATTCCAAGGCTGCAACAGATCGGTTTTACACTTGGGCTTAACCCTGTATTAGAGGCGCAAGCGGCAACCAAGAAACGAAAAGTCAAGGTATCGCGCCTGTCGCAAAAGGTCCTTCGACCCATTTGGAAAGTATGGGATGATCTTTACAGTAAGATCGAACGTGTCTTTCCCATGACCCGCATCTTTCGACTCAACGTTGGTCATTGGCATTTTGGTTCACGCTATTCCTTTGAGGCGCAGGCAGAACCAACCGGCAAACCGATCAGCCTTGATTCCACTGTTTCACTGCGCGGACAAGTGGCAGCAACAGCACAACCTGTGGTTCGCGATGGCGACCTTTTTGTGGAGATACACATGCAACTCATCGCCTTGCAAGAGCTCATTGCCATCACATCGCCTGAGAAGATGGCCGTACGCGGCCTGCGAGAAGTACGCGATAGTTTGCACGGTATCGCACGTGCCCTCATCTATGATGATCGTTATCGCATGGCACAAGGCATTTTTGGTTATACGTTGATGCACCGGGGTATTGAACGATTGGGGTTTCATGTTGAACAGGTACCACCAACATTAAACAACAAATGGATTTCATTTTTGACCAAATCCATTATGGTGTTGCACCATCCTCTTGGCAAAAAAAGGTTAAAATCAGGACTCGAAGATATGGAATTGCGTCTTGTGTGGATGACACGAGGAGAACTATTAGCCAAGTATTTCGATGGTGAAGTGCCTAACACAGTGCCTTCGATTAGTCAACTGCTTGACTTGTATCCACTAGTCAAAGACTCTGCACAGCGCTTATAACCACAACAAAACCCCCGCTTGCGTTTGATTGCAAAGGGGGGTTTTGCATTAAGTACCGGGATAACTTACTTGGCAACGTTCCAAGTACCGCGCATCCAACCATTTGACATCATCGGTCCCATCCAACCACTTGAACCTGTGCCACAAGCAGCTTCACATTGCCAGGTGTATTTGCCGGCTTTAGCAAACTTGAATTCAGCTGTCACTGTGACGAACTTTTCTTTGGCGGTACGGACTGGCACGACAACATTGATTTGTTGATTGCCGGCCATGATCGTCATCGTATGAGCGACATCAGCTGCTTTAAACGTGGTCATTTTCTTGCCATTAACGAATTCAGAATTGCCAAAGGTACCTTTCACTTTCGTAAACGACGCCGGTACTGGAGCATTGCCATCATCATAGCTGTGAATAATGAGTTTGACGGTCTGACCTGCTTTTGCGTGGAACGTAGAGACGGTGAATTTCGGCCAACCTTTTTTGTGGATCATTTTTCCCGTAACCATATTGGTAGTAACGACTTTAACGGCTGGTGCCCGGTGTGCCTTAACTTTGGCAAAGGCTGGTGCAGTAACGCCGACAAAACCTGTGGCTAGCATGCCAGCACTCAGGGTAACGGCTAATGCGGACTTGAAGTTCATGGATAACTCCTCCTCAGTAAGTACGTCTACGGGATTTATTGTAACACGTATGAAATGTGGAAAAATCGAACAGCCCGTGACAGTCATTTGAAGTAATTATTACATCGGATAAACATTAGCAATATATAATAGATAACTTAGAAAAAACCCGAACCATGAAGGTCCGGGTTGATCGAATCAACAGATTATTTGTCGTATCCTGTCGCTTATACGTAGCTAAATTGATCGTACAACGGGAAATGTGCCACGAGATCATGAACCTTATGCATCGCTTCATTACGGTGTGATTGATCATCATAACGAAGTGTGACATTGATGATATCAGCGATAGTTTCCATCTCATCAACACCAAAGCCTCGCGTCGTAACAGCTGGTGTCCCGATGCGCACACCACTTGTGATACCAGGTTTTTGTGGATCAAATGGAATGGCATTTTTGTTTGTTGTCACACCGATTTCATCAAGACGATGTTCCGCTTCTTTGCCGGTCAAGGAGACTGAACGGACATCAAGTAACATCATGTGATTATCTGTGCCGCCAGAGACGAGCGTGAAACCACGCTTGACCAAAGCTTCAGCAAGCACCTTCGCATTGGTTACGATCTGTCGCGCATAATCTTGAAACTCGGGACGCAATGCTTCGCCAAATGATACGGCTTTAGCTGCGATGACGTGCATCAAGGGGCCTCCCTGGACACCTGGGAAAACAGACTTATCGATCGCTTTGGCAAACTCCTCTTTACAAAGAATCATGCCGCCACGTGGTCCACGGAGCGTCTTATGTGTCGTTGTGGTGACGACATGTGCATAAGGAATCGGACTGGAATGAACGCCAGCTGCGACGAGGCCTGCAACATGCGCCATATCGACCATGAGATAGGCGCCGACAAGATCAGCGATGGCTCGTAGTCTGGGGAAATCAAACTCGCGTGGATAGGCACTTGCACCAGCCACGATCAGACGCGGTTTATGCTCTTTAGCCAATCTTTCGACTTCATCATAGTCAATGCGATGTGTAGTTTCATCGACACCATAAGCTACGAAGTTATAGAGTTTGCCCGAGAAATTAACACCACTACCGTGTGTTAAATGTCCTCCGTGTGCCAGATTCATACCAAGTACTGTATCACCAGGTTGCAACAAGGCAAAATACACGGCCATGTTGGCCTGTGCACCAGAATGAGGCTGTACATTGGCATGCTCAGCACCAAATAACTCTTTAGCACGATCGATAGCAATAGTTTCAACGATATCCACTTTTTCACATCCGCCATAGTAGCGTTTGCCTGGATAACCTTCTGCATATTTGTTTGTTAGCACGGTGCCAAGTGCATCTAACACGGCACGACTCACGAAATTTTCCGACGCTATAAGCTCAATTTTACTATGTTGACGAATGCGTTCAGCTTCAATCGCTTCCGCAACCGCCTTGTCCATCATATGAAGATGACTCAACAGGAATCCCCCAGTTCATCGATAGTATATACGGCACGCACTCCACCAATGAGTTTGGGGCGGGTGCGAGCCGCTGTTACATGTGCCTTGCCAATGGCGCGTACTACCAAGCGTACAGGTACGGCCACGTGTTTGATGTGCATACCGATGAACGTGTCACCGATATCTATGCCAGCATGCGCTACGATATGCTCTACAACCGCTGGATGTGGCAATGTACGATAGGCATAGGCCGCCACAGCACCTCCAGCTGTTGGCACCGGAATGACAGATACTTCATCGAGATTATACTGCGCTAAAGTCTCTCGCGTCACAACAAGTGCTCGATTCAGATGTTCACAGCATTGAAAAGCAACTTGGCATGGCACCATAGCTTGTGCGCGCAAGACACCCGTCACGATCGCTTTTGCGATATCCTGTGAGCCAGACGTGCCTATGTGCTGCCCGATCACTTCGCTTGTACTTGCGCCAATGACAAGAATCTGATCCGATGTAAGTCGGGACAATTTGGCAAGTTCAACTGCCGCGTCATAAACAGCGTCTTCTATAGCCATCGTATCCGACGATTCTAACAAGATGGGGTCACATCCGCATCAAGTTGATCTACGAAGTGATCCTCCAAGTCCTTCACCTTATCGAGTCGCCGTTGGTGCCGACCCCCTTCAAAAGGTGTCGAGAGAAAAATGCGAGCAATCGTATCGGCCGCCCCAGGTCCGATCACGCGCCCCCCCATAGCAAGTATGTTGCTGTTATTATGAGCTCGAGTTGCTTTGGCAGAAAAAGCATCATGCACAGTGACCGCGCGAATGCCAGGAACTTTATTCGCAGTAATCGCCATGCCAAGGCCTGTGCCACAAAGCAAAATACCAACATCAAACTCCGCTTTGGCAACCTTTCGTGCTACGACGGAAGCATAATCAGGATAGTCAACCGCATCCTCGCTATCACACCCAAAGTCAACAAACTCAACGGAAAGGTCAGAGAGAGACGCCAAAAGTTCCTTCTTTAAGGCATAACCGCCATGATCTGAAGCCACAGCCACTCTCATCTTTGTCCACTCCTTACTGTACGTTTATTGTAGATGATGCTGCATTACTTGCCAAGTCGTTCTTTGAGACTATGTGCAATCACCGTGCAAGCCTCATCGATTCGGTACGCTGTTTCTTCGTAAACATCATCAGATGCACCAAAAGGATCAGTGATATCTCCCACGCCTTTGAACGCATACTCAAGCATCGTAAAGAGTTTATGTTTTGCCTCTGGATAGCGTTTCAGCACGGCTTCTTTATGCTGTGTAGTCATCGTTATAACAATGTCAGCATGATCGATCATGGCTTGATTGAGAGTACGTGCTTGATGTGTGCCTGCTTGCACTGAAAAACTGCGCGACAAAACTTTTTTCGCTCCAGATGACAGTGCGCCTCCATCGACGGCAAAAAGGCCTGCAGATTCAACGTGAACCTGGTCCTCTATCTCCATCATGCGCAATTGCCGACGAAACAACCACTCAGCCATGGGCGAGCGACAGGTATTTCCCGTACAAATAAATAAGACGGTAAACATCTTCCTGCCCCCTAAAAAAAGAATTTGAGTCCAAGAATCATCAAGACAAAGCCGCCAGCCAATTGACCATAGTGCCCAAGTACTTGACTTACTTTTTTACCGAGAGTTAAGCCGCTTAACGCAAAAAATCCGCTTAATAGTCCAAAAGTCAAAGCGGCAAAAATCGGATGAATGGGCAAAGTGCCTAAAGAAAATCCGACAGAAAGTGCATCTATGCTCACCGTAAATCCTAGCCCAAGAATTTGCCCCCACTGAGGCTGTAAGGAAGCTGGCGCATCTCTCATTGAATTCTGACGAATAGCAGTCACAGTCATTTTGGCACCTAAGAACATCATAACTAACGCAGCGAGTCGTGAAAATGCATCACCAAACACCGAGTACAGGTAATCGCCGATCATAATGCTCAGAAGTGGCAACAAGATGTGGAAGTAGCTGATCGTCATGGAAAGCCGTGCGATATCTCGCCATCGCATGCCTTGTGAACCTAGGGCCAATCCCAGGGAAAATGCATCCATACTCAAAGCCACGCCGATAAAAAGCACCGTGACAAACCCAGTGTGAAACAGGGGTAGCAAAGGAACATCTCCTCTCGCACGTATCAGATGATATCTATGCGTGAGGGAGCTTGTTCATGAAACAGTGACGATATTGCCCCCGGCTGCCTTATACAAGCGATTCATAAAAGCCCGATAACGCCCTGCATCCACCGTACCTTGCGCCAAAATGCGATCGATATGCCGATCGTCGCACGCTCTGAGTGCCACGTATAAGTTTTTCTCAAGTTCGGCAAAGGATGCAACCGATCCTAAATAAAATAAGGCATCCACAGCAGGAGTGAAATCTGGATTCATCACTAAGGCGCCTACTTTGAACCCTTGCTGTGCTAACGCCTGTGCCTCCAAGGCGATCCGCTCTTCGACCTTGTGCGAATCATCACCAAGGTAGATGGTCAACAGTCCCTGGGGTGCATAATGGCGATACTTTTGACCGGGCGCACGAGGCTTATGTGGGGCTTCATGATGCTCAAGATAAGGGTCAAAAGTAACCTTTGCGCCAAACTGACTAAGATCTTCTGCGCTAATGCGCCCTGGGCGCAAAATGATGATGTGATCTCCTTGCAATTCAATGACAGTTGACTCGATACCTACTTCGCAGACACCACCATCGATAACCCCGTCAATCTTGCCAGCCAAATCATCTAAGACATGCTGAACTAAAGTAGGGCTTGGTTTACCACTTTGGTTGGCCGAAGGAGCCGCAATCGGGACACCAAGCGCATCAATAAGCGCTAAGGCTTGCGGGTGATTCGGCATCCGGATTGCCACCTGATCTAATCCAGCGGTCACGGTAGGTGATACATCATCACGCACGGGAAAAAGTATCGACAAAGGCCCCGGCCAGAAATGGTCCATGAGCGTACGTGCCAGATCGGATACTTCCGATGCCAATAGGCTAACTTGATCAATGCGGCTCACATGCGTGATCAATGGATTGTCCTGAGGCCTTCCTTTAGCAAGAAACACTTTTTTAAGCGCTTCTTCATGCAAGACACTTGCTCCTAGGCCATATACCGTTTCCGTAGCAAAAGCCACTAATCCGCCCGTTTGCATCATTTGTGCTGCCTCGTGGCAGGTGGTCACTGTATCCCTAATGCGTACATGAACCGACGTGGGCACCTCGTACACAGGTAGATCCGTTGTCCATAAAACCGTCTGTTGCACGTTGACTTGACACTTCCTATCCTTACAAGGATAACGTGACTGATCGCCACACTTTACCTACGTTCGATACTGCTTCTTTAAGGAATTGTTCGCCGTAATCGACCACAGCCAAACGCAAAGCCACAGGTATACGTTTGTGATTTGGTTCTTCAAGTGATGTCACGGCAAGTGGTGGATAATCAGGAAAAGCTTTTGTGGCCGCAACGGCATCACCATCGGTAAGAGCCACAAAACAGAGTGGAGGGAACAACACGCACCACCAATTTTGGCCAGCGCCTTTTCCGAGCACCACTCTTAATGCTTCATAGGTACCTGCTGCATAGACACGATCACCATACAACTTCGTTGGAAATTGCGTTTGTCCGAAGTCCGTTTTTGCACCATAGGTGACACCGTGTTGCCGTTCCACTTGCAACGCCATCGCCTGCACCACAGGAACAAGACTTTGCAACACCTGTTTGGCCTCAGCCAGTGTCGTTACTTTAGCCATTCGTTCGCCGACGACGTTGATGACACGATCACGAATTTCACGCTTGAGATTTTGATCAGCTGGGCTGTTGCTGTTAGCGATGATGCGCAGCCGCAGAGCCTCCTTTGGAATGACGCCTGAATTCGGCCCAATAAACGCATCGCTAGATCCCGCACCCGTTAGATTCATGCCATGTGTAATGCCTAGTAAAGTGGCTAGTAAGATACCAAGGATGATCCACATTTTCATCATTGCACGCCTCCGTAAGAAGTCCTAGGAGGCAGTATGGACAATCTAGCAAACTTCTAAACACACTTTGACGACACGATCGATGCCTTGAGCATCTTTGGCAAAAGTAATTTTGGACAATGGCCAGCGGGCCTTAGCTAGTTCCCCGACCAACTTGGCTTGGTCAAACCCTGTTTCAAGAAGAAGGCTGCCATACTGCCCCATCCTTACGGAGGCTTGAGTTACTAACTCACGGTAAGCGTCAAGCCCATCTGGACCTGCAAAGAGGGCGCTCGCTGGTTCATAACGCACTACTTCAGGCTGCAAATGGAGTCGATCTGGTTCCGGGATATACGGAGGATTGGATATAAGAAGATCAATCGATACTGCCGATTCAGGCAAGGCCATCAGGAAATTCCCCTGAAAAAATTCAATCCAGGACGCCACTCCATGCCGTATCGCATTGCGGCTAGCAACCACTAGAGCATCTTGTTCGATGTCGGTTGCCACAAGTCGGACATCATCTTGCGCAACTTTTCGTTCTTGCAAGGCACGAGCCAAAGATACAATAATCGCCCCAGAACCTGTACCTACGTCAACGACGATGACGGGACGTTGTTGACTTTTGATCAAGTGTAAAACTTCCGCAATCGCCTCGTCGACGAGCACTTCGGTGTCAGGCCGTGGAATAAGCACGCGGTGATCGACATAGAAAGAAAGGCCGTGAAATTCGGCCTCCATAACAATGTACTGCAAAGGTTCCCGACGACTTCTGCGTTCAATGAAATGAAAAAAATCGTTCAATACTGTCTCTTGTGCGATGTCCCCGTAGTGCATGACCATATCATGCACAGACATGCCTGATGCGTGCTGCCACAGCCAGGCTGCTGTACGCTCAGGCAATTCGACATGGTGCTTGCGAAGCTCTTCTGTGGCTTTTGCGATGCACTGACCAATCATCATTTCGTCATGCATTGCCTGACGCCGCTTCAAGTTTGCTCGCCTGATCCGCCGTAACAAGAGCATGAATAATCTCTTCGAGATCCCCTGCAAGCACGCTGTCCAAGCGATGTAAGGTCAGCCCGATACGATGGTCCGTTACCCGACTTTGGGGGAAATTGTAAGTGCGTATACGCTCACTACGATCCCCTGTACCCACAGCTGATTTGCGTTGCTGTGCCACTTCTTGTTGTTGCTCTTGTTGGTACTTTTCATAAAGGCGCGCCCGCAACACACGCATAGCTTTATCACGGTTTTTCAACTGCGATTTTTCATCCTGGCAAGACACCACGATACCTGTTGGAAGGTGGGTAATGCGGACAGCGGATTGCGTTGTATTGACGCTTTGCCCACCCGGACCTGTCGAGCAAAACGTATCAATGCGCAAGTCTTTTTCATGAACCTCTACTTCAACTTCTTCCACTTCAGGCAACACAGCTACCGTTGCGGTTGACGTGTGAATACGCCCGCCAGATTCTGTTGATGGCACACGTTGCACACGGTGAGCGCCACTTTCATACTTTAATAAACTGTAGGCGCCTTTTCCTTGAACACTAAACACAACTTCTTTAACCCCGCCAATATCGGTGATGTTGGCATCGATAACCTCAATCTTCCAACCCTGACGTTCAACAAATCGACCATACATACGATAGAGATCACTTGCAAACAAAGCAGCCTCATCGCCGCCTGCTGCACCCCGAATCTCTACAATAACGTTTTTATCGTCATTTTTGTCCTTTGGTAAAAGTAAGATCATCAGCTGTTCTTCAAGCTTTTCTTTTTGTTCCACTAACTCCGCCACTTCTGTCTTGACCAAATCACGCATCTCATCATCGAGTTTATCATTGAGCATGTCTTTTGCATCACGCAGTTGTTGCGTCACAGACTTATACTCCCGGTACGCAGCAACTGTGTCGGATAGATCCGCCTGTTCTTTGGCATATTGGCGCAGTCGGTCCATATCCTCTAACACAGCTGGATCAGTCAGGGATTGTTCGAGCTCTTCAAAACGTTTTAACACTGATTCCAACCGATCAAACATGTCCATATCAACCCCTAGTATCCGTGAAAAGCCTTATAATATAGTATAGCACACGATAAGGGCTGCCTGTAGAACAGCCCTGTGATCGGTTCCATGTATCGTGCATCAATATCAGCCCAAAGGACGATTGGGCGACGCATGGGCAAACATACGATCAAGCGCCTGCGAAAATGAAGCAAACGGTTTACCGTTTGCTATCTCGCGGCTAATATGCCTTAGTTGCGCGATAACACCTAAGTCCGTTGTGATACGCACTGTGCGGATCCCTGCCGTACCCGCGATGATACGTTGACGTACGCCTTGTTCCACATGCATTCGTTGTGCAGGTGAGTATCCTTTATTGATCTGCAGCCCGACGTAGGCTGTTTGCGAAGCGATCATAACGAAGGATGCTTCAACACCAGGAACCGTTCGTGCCAACTGCGCCACATAATTCGGATCGTGTGCGCGCACCGGGTTATGCAAACCTGGTGGTTTCGCTGGAACGACAGGACGCATGGGTTTTGGCATAATACCATTTAGCCTTTGCTGCGTCACTTCTGCTCCTGTAGTATTGGTGCTACACCCCGTTACGCTAAACATCGGCGCCACAAGCAAGGACACAATACCAGAAACTGCCAATATTTTTGAAAATGTGATGCGCTTTACATGAAAAAACAGCATAACCACGCCTCCTAGGGCCACAAAGGTTGACTAACACGCCCTTAGTGTACCCAGGATTAAAAAAGACACTGTAGGATTTCCACAGTGTCTTCGGTGGTCAAGCTATTACATACCGTATTTTTTGCGGAACTTGTCCACACGACCGCCTGCATCGATAAACTTCTGCTTACCCGTGAAAAAGGGATGGCATTTTGAGCACACTTCTACATGCAGGTTTTGCTTAACGGAGCCTGTTTCAAACTGTTCACCGCAAGCACATGTCACGACAGCTTTTTTATATTCCGGATGGATGCCTTGTTTCACTATGGTTCACCTCCACATGTTCTTAGAACACGATAATTTATAACATACCACGACAACGATAACTCAGTCAATCAATGAGGCGCATGAGTATAGCTACCAAGGCGAACACCTTTGCATTCGCGCTGCAAGATATCCATCATTTCAAGCATCGAGTATCGTTCGCCTTGTTGTTCAGGTACGAGTTTTAGATAATAGTCCGGGTCAATGTTTAGGTTGCGCATCTGTACCAAGCTTACGCCCGCTCGAGAAATAAAGCCAATCATCGCTTCGATCTCTTCTTCACGGTCCGTCACACCAGGAAATACAAGATAATTGATCGATACGAGTACCCCATGTTCCGATGCGTACCGCGCTGATGCTTCCACATCTTTTAGCGTATATCCCCGTGGACGGTAGTACGCTTCATAGTGATCATCTCGCGCACTGATGATCGATACGCGCATCAAATCAAGTCCGGCATCGACGACCTCTTGCACTTGCGACGTCAAGCCAGCATTCGTGTTCACGTTAATGTACCCTGTCGTAATCCTTTCGCGCGTGCGACGTATCGCTTGCGCAATATCGTGACCGCGAAGCATTGGCTCACCCTCACAACCTTGGCCAAAGGAGATAATCCCATTCGGGCCAGCGGAAGTTAGATGCGTCACCATCACATCGATCATTTCTTCAACAGTGGGCCGTAAGGTGAGGCGTGTCTGCGCTGAAGGAAATAATGAGTCATCAGGTTGGTCACTAATGCAACCAATGCACCCCGCGTTGCATGATCCTGACACAGGCAACGCGCCTTCTTGACTTCCATAAAATGTATTGCGCGATGTGACACACTCATATTCCAAGGCACAAGTTTGCAAATGATCATAGAGGCGATTTTGTGGATGCGTTTGCCGAAGTTGCGATATTTTTGCCTGTACATCATGAGCGTCATCGTATTGACTCGGATCCCATAAAGAAGGTTCGTCTGTTTTATGTGCTGCAACATAAAATACACCTTGATCAAAACCGACGGCTGTATAACCAAAAAGGGGAAATGTCGTATCACCAGATTTCACGTAGGCAGGTAAATACAATCGTGTATATCCCTGAGGTAAAAGCGCCCCGACAGCATGAAATTCTTTTGGCATGGCACGAACAGCACCAGCATTATCAAACCCTAACGCCCTCGTCTCAGGTAGCATCACCATGGAGGCTCCCTTTGGCAAAGGAATCCACTCTATCATGTGCACATCCGTCATGTCTTTGCCTGATCTTCCCGCTGCCATCAGTGTAGATGAATCAAATACTTCCCCCTGGGAGTTGGCGTAGACAATATTCATGAAACAATCACCTGCTTATTTCGCATTGGCTTGACGGCTTTCCCGTCCGCCTTCACGTGAATCTCTAGAAGCACTTTCCAATGTGGCCAAATAATCTACATTTGTCTTTGTCTGCATAAAACGGCGTAAAACCATCTCTGCATAATCGCTGTTATCACCCATACTGCGACGCAATGCCCAAATTTTATCGAGTTCTTCACTTTTTAAGAGCATTTCCTCGCGTCTCGTACCTGAACGACGAATATCAATCGCAGGAAACATTCGTTTTTCAGCTAAACGCCGATCCAAATGCAATTCCAAATTACCTGTACCCTTAAATTCTTCGTAAATCACATCATCCATCCGAGACCCTGTATCGATCAAAGCTGTCGCCAAGATTGTCAAACTGCCGCCCTCTTCGATATTGCGAGCAGCGCCAAAAAATCTCTTCGGACGATGGAACGCCGCAGGATCGATACCACCTGATAGCGTTCGTCCACTAGGTGGAATCACCAAGTTGTAGGCACGAGCAAGGCGCGTAATACTATCCATCAAAATAACAACATCTCGTTTGTGTTCAACCAAACGCATGGCGCGTTCCAAGACTAGCTCGGTCACTTTGATGTGATTTTCTGGAACTTCGTCGAATGTGGACGCAATCACTTCACCGTTTACAGAACGCTGCATGTCCGTCACTTCTTCAGGCCGTTCATCGATCAGTAAGACGAACAGATCAATGCTTGGATAATTGGTAGAGATGCTATTTGCAATTTCCTTTAACAAAAGCGTCTTACCAGCCTTTGGTGGAGCTACGATCAATCCGCGCTGTCCAAGTCCCACAGGACATAAAAGATCCATGATACGAGTGGCAAATCGATTCGGTGCTGTTTCTAAAACTAGCTTCGTTTGAGGAAACAACGGTGTAAGTGCGGGGAAATGCAATCTTTCTGCTGCTGTTTCTGGATTTGTGCCATTGACTGCTTCGACTTGCAACAACCCAAAATAACGTTCATTGTCTTTTGGAGGCCGAACCTTGCCGGAAACGAGATCACCCGGTCGTAAATCAAAGCGGCGAATCTGTGAGGCAGCCACATAAATATCTTCAGCGCTCGGAAGGTAACCAATAGGTCGTAAAAAACCGTATCCCTCAGACATCACATCGAGCACGCCTTCTGCAAAAATCAGCCCATCTTTCTCAGCTTGAGCACGCAGAACAGCGAAAATAAGCTCCTTCTTTTTCATGCTAGCATAATAGGGAATCTGAAATTCCTTGGCCAGCTTGTAAAGTTCAGTGAGCTTCTTCGTCTCCAGCTCCTTAATTTGCAATTGTACCTACCCTCGCCATATTAGATTATTACCATTCATTATAGCATGTTTGCCGCAGTCTTGATACTTTATGCAAAACTGCGGCCACACTTATGACTAAACGGGAAAAGTAAACTTCGTCCCAGACATACGCCGTTTGATCTCTTCGATCACGGCCATCTCTGCTTCGATACCATCGGCTTCAAACGTAACACTCCAACGAACATAGGCTCCCGCATCATCCCATGGAACGGTGGAAATTTGTTTTTCGGTGATGAGCCATTGTGAAAAATCCTCTGCACTATGAAAGGATGGGCCCCCTTCAACGCCGATAGGTGCAGGAGAATACAGATAAAATGATCCTTTCGGCTTTTGTACAGAAAAGCCAAGATCAGACAATGCGCGAACAAGCAGGTTATGACGCCGCGAATATTTTTGTGCAATGTCTTGTGTAATTTCCGGATGTTCCAAAGCGTAAACGGCAGCTTTTTGAATGGCGATGAACTGCCCAGAGTCATTATTGTCTTTTACTGTAGCGAATCCTTTCACAGCAAGTGCGTTACCCGCCACAAAAGCCATACGCCACCCTGTCATATTGTACGCTTTTGACAAAGAAAACAGCTCGACACCCACTTCTTTGGCACCAGGTACTGATAGAAAGGACAATGGCTTATGTTCGTCAAACGTAAGCGCAGAATACGCTGAGTCATGGATAACCAGGATGTTGTGTTTTTTGGCAAATTGGATCACATGTGAAAAAAACTCGACAGTTGCCGATGCGCCAGTGGGGTTATTTGGGTAATTAAGGTAAAGGAGCTTTGTCCTTTGTAAGATCTCTTCAGGTACTGTTTCAAGCTGTGGTAAAAATCCGTTTTCCTTCGTCAAAGGAAGAGTATACACTTCGCCGCCTAAAAACTTGGTGTGTGTGCCAAGCACGGGGTAATTCGGCACCGGCATAATCGTCACATCGCCTGGGTTGATAAAAACCGTAGGCAACATGGCCAAAGCAGGTTTAGACCCGATGGCGTGATTAATTTCCGTGTCTTTATTGATATCATGAACGCCATACACTTCGGCCAGATAACGCGCAGCAGCTTCCTTAAATTCCGGAATGCCATTATCCGCATAAAAACGGTTCTCTCTTTTAGGGGCTTCTTTAGCTAGCGTTTCAACGATCCCATCTGCCGCCCGATCATCCGGCTCACCGACACCCATATCGATCATAGCGATATCTGGATGAGCCGCCTTAGCAGCGGCTTTAGCTCGCTTAATTTTCTCAAACTTATAAAGCACGGTATCTTTGCCAAAAGCGAAACCGCCTATACGCTCGGCAAATAGATGCTGAATATAGTGTTCTGTCACGGTTACCCTCTCCTTATGCCTAAGTATAGCACGATTGATCCGATCGCTTGAAACACATAAAACAATTCATAGACATGCAACGAATCGCCTAAGGATCCGCCAATAGAAAATAAAATAACACCCAGAGCAATCCAGACCGCATATAATTTGCGTGTCTTCACGAAAGTGATCACGGCTCCAACAAAGACGGCGGTTGCACCAATACCACTTAATAACGCAAAATAAATAGCGATCGCATTCGGAACAAAACCAGCAGCTTTTTCGCCTGCAGGCATGCTATGCAGCAGAGGCACGGGCGTAGTAATCAACGCGATAGCCATAAAAAGGGCAATGATCGACATGATGGCAACGTAGATGTGCCCAACCTTTCGAAACAACAGATAAATCGTTCCGGCACCCATATAAGCAACGAGAGTTGCTGCGCAAAATAGATATAATTTATATTGCCACAAAGACCAATCTTGCATTACATAAGAGAAAAGATCCATGATGCCCGCCACAGCAGCTAACCAAAACGAAATCGACCACCACAAAGTTGATACATGGCGTCGGATGGCATAGTCACGTGATAACGATACGGCAAGGACAACCATAAAAATCACAACAATTGCAGAAGAGATTTCCCCGAACACCGTTTACACCTTCCCACTAATCAGTGTTGATTCTTTGCATCCATCAGCATCATTTCAAGGCTCAAATCGGTGACAGGATGATAAGCCAACTGAGTCAGCACATCAAAGACTGAGATAATGCCATAAGCACCCGAAACGGCAAGCTTTCCTACACAATCCGCGGTCATCATTCCTTCTACGAGGATCTTCGTTGAAAGTTGGCTCACAGAGAATGCGTCATACATCGCCTTGACGACAGAGACTACGTCAAGGCCATATTCACCAAGACGTTTGTCATCAAGCAGGATATAGTGCGCTCCTGCTCTTGCCGCGACCAGGCCCTGAGCAACGGTGCACACATAAGATATTCCTGGTGTCACGCCAAGCGCAGTGACACTTCGCACGGCTTTCAAACTTTCTAGTGTCATCGGCATAAAGAGTGTAAACGGTCGTTGAACTGCATATAGGAGATCTTGCGCCTGCCTTGTGATTGCGATTGCATCAATAGCATCTGCTTTTGCACCAACGAAAGTAAAACCGAGTTCATGCGCTTCTTGCAGCATCAAGGTAGTGTCTCGCCCAGAACGTTTTAAAGCGTGGGAATCGAGCAACACACCTTCTACAAATCCAGTTCTTCCGGCCGTCTTTAGCATCGCCGGACCTTGTGCCAAGAGAAAAAAGCGCATGTACCACACACTCCTTCATCGAAAAACGCGAACGCCCAAAAGCAGGTGTCCGCGTTATCGTTCTGTATCTACCTCTTGCCTAGTAACGCCCAGCTGAACCAAACAAGCGAATCTTAGCACGCACAGCTTCTTTGATCGCTTCACGGCCCGGACCAAGATATTTCCTTGGATCATATACTTCTTTATTTTTATCAAAAATAGCACGAATCGTATCAGTGAAAGCAGACTGATTCTCTGTATTCACATTGATCTTCGACACCCCAAGAGATATTGCTTTCGTGATATCCTCATCAGGAATGCCTGTCCCACCATGTAAAACCAAAGGAACGTCAACCAAGCTACGGACTTCTTTAAGACGGTCAAAAGCAAGTTCTGGTTTGCCGACGTAATGACCGTGCGCTGAGCCAATCGCAGGTGCCAAGGCATCTATACCCGTCAATTGGACAAATTCAACAGCTTCTTCCGGTTTGACAAGCGCTGCCTCTCTCGCATCCACACTAAGATCATCTTCAACACCGCCGATACGGCCGAGTTCACCTTCGACATGTACGCCGATGGCATGACAGGCTTCAACAACCTTTTTCGTCACAGCTACGTTCTCTTCGTAAGGATGATGAGAACCATCGATCATGATGGATGTAAAGCCATTTCTCAAGCATTGCATCACCACGTCAAAACTGCTGCCATGATCAAGATGCAAAATGACAGGTACGCGCGACATACGCGCCGCCACTTGCGCGAGCGCCGCCGTATATTCCATGCCCATATACTTAATGGCGCCTTCTGAAGCACCAAGGATCACAGGCGCTCCTTCTTCATTGGCTACTTCAACAATCGCCTGTGTAAATTCCAGGTTATTGATATTGAATTGTCCCACAGCATAGCCTTTTTGCTGTGCGTCTTTAAGCACTTCCTTAAACGAACCGAAAGGCAAAATAATCCCTTCTCTCCAGAGAGTATGTGAATATTGTATCACGAATGGACGGGTTATGCCGCACCGATCTCGCCGATCACGAAGCGTTTAATCTCATCGATGTCAAACGGTTTCGTAAAGTGACCTATAGCTTGCAACGCGGCCGCTTCCTTAATCAAATCAAGCTCACCATATGCCGTCATCATAATCACTTTTAACTGTGTGTTGACTTTGCGAATGTTCGTCAAAATTTCAATGCCATCCATACCGGGAATTTTCATGTCAAGAAGGACCAGATCAAATTCGGTACCGCGTATAGCGTTTAGTGCTTCATGCCCATCTGCCGCTACCTGCACATGATATCCTTCACGTTCAAGGACTTCTTGTAACAAAATCCGTATACCAAACTGATCATCAACAACCAGGATGTTCTTTGCCAAGAATACGACACCCCCAGTATGGCGCATTGCGCCTCGTTTCCCTACTGTTTATGCGCTACAGCAGCTCCCACAAAATCACGAAATAACGGTTGCGGGCGATTAGGGCGTGACGTAAATTCCGGATGGAATTGCACGCCGACAAACCAGGTGTGATCTCTGATCTCAACCATTTCCACTAGTCTACCATCTGGCGATGTCCCACTCACGATAAGCCCTGCAGCTTCCATCGCTTCTCGGTATACATTGTTAAACTCATAACGATGGCGGTGTCGTTCGGCAACTTCTTTCGTGCCATAAGCAGCAAATGCCTTGGTGTCATCTTTCACCGCGCATAGATATTTGCCCAAACGCATCGTACCACCTTTATGTTCAATTGACTTTTGTTCTGGTAACAAGTCAATCACAGGATGCGATGTTAATCCGTTGATTTCAGAGGTATGTGCGTCTTTCCAACCCAGTACATGACGTGCATACTCGACGACGGCCATTTGCATGCCAAGACATACGCCGAAAAATGGTATGTTATTCTCGCGAGCATACTGTATGGTGTAAATCTTTCCTTCGATACCGCGATCCCCAAATCCCCCAGGCACCAAAATCCCATCGGCATCACCTAGCAATTCTGAGACATTTTCTTTCGTTACGTCTTCAGAAGCGACCCACATGATGTCCACTTTAACACCATTAAAAACGCCAGCATGAAATAAAGCTTCAGCCACACTAAGATAAGCATCATGCAACGCTACATATTTGCCGACTAAGGCGATTTTTACCGTACTTTTGAGGCCCTTGATCCGGGCGACCATCGTGGACCATTCTTCCATATCAGCCTTGGGGCAGGTGAGTCCAAGATAACGTACAACATAATCGTCAAGACCTTGTTCTTGTAACATAAGCGGGAGATCGTAGAGCGTTTCTGCGTCGAGCGCTTCAATGACAGCATCTGTATCGCAAAACAGAGCAATTTTCTTTTTTACATCATCCGATAAAGGGACTTCGGTTCGGCATACGATAACTTGCGGATTGATTCCGATACTTCGTAATTGTGCGACACTATGTTGCGTAGGCTTTGTCTTGACTTCCCCACCGATGCGCATAAAAGGAATAAGCGTCACATGAATATACATGACATTTTCGCGCCCCAAATCACTGCGCATCTGCCGAATCGCCTCTAAAAACGGCAAGCTCTCAATGTCACCGACTGTGCCGCCGATTTCCGTGATGACCACATCGACGTCAGCATGTCCCGCACGCATGACACTTTCTTTGATTTCGTTAGTGATATGAGGAATGACCTGTACTGTGCCACCCAAGTAGTCTCCACGGCGCTCTTTATTAATCACCGAATAATATACTCTGCCTGATGTCACGTTATTGTCTTGCGTCAGATTTATGTCAATAAATCGCTCATAGTGACCAAGATCAAGATCGGTTTCTGCGCCGTCTTCTGTTACATAAACCTCACCATGCTGGTATGGACTCATCGTTCCTGGATCCACATTGATGTACGGATCGAACTTTTGAATCGTAACAGAAAGCCCGCGATTCTTCAAAAGTCGACCAAGCGATGCGGCTGTAATCCCTTTGCCAAGCCCGGAGACAACGCCACCTGTCACAAAAATGTACTTAGTCATTACTTGTTACAACCTCCTAGCCTGCTTCACCACAAAATAAACGTCCTGGCCAACGCCAGAACGTGCATAGCTTTATCCGATATACTTTAACTTGCTTATAGTACCGAGAGAGCACATCTATTGTCAAGGAAAAGGGGCAATACGCCCCCTGGCATACTAATCAAAAATCTTCTTCCTCTTCTTCATCTTCTACGTCGAGATCATCTTCCTCAACATCAGCGTCTTCTTCAGTAAATCCATTTTCCTCGAGAACTTCTTCGTCCTCAACAAACGCCGACTCATCATCTTCGCCAAAACCAAACGGCGGCTCTTCCACAAGATCCTCTTCTTCTAATTCAACAACATCCACATCATCATCGTCATCATCGTAGTCCAACTCTTTACGCATGAACTTCTTACCGGCTCCGCGCTCCGTCGTCTTTTCCATAGGATACCAACGTCTAAGACCCCAGACGTTATCGCCGATGCAAAGAAATCGTCCGTCGATATTCACTTCCGTGTAGAGTCGAGCGATCGCATCATCAGCCTCTTCTTGACTCATCTTGCGTAAACCTGCAATTCTTCCCATAAGGTCACGATAATAAATAGGTTCGTTTGTCTCGCTAAGCAATTCATGCGCCAATTCTACTAAAGGCGTTTCTCGCAACGTATCCAATGGGCGACTCTCTAGCTTATGCTCGCCAGCCATACACACACTCCCATAAAAATATTGTCTGTTGGTATTAAAACACAACCAGCCTAGTTCGGCAAACATCAAACTGCCATGAGTAAAAGTTCTGCCACATCCAGTGTCTCTACCTGTTCTTCGACATTTTTTTGCTTCGTCCCATCAATAAGCATCGTCATGCAATAGGGGCAAGCCGTGGCAATAACCGAAGCACCCGTTTCAAGAACTTGTTCTGTACGCATGATGTTAATGCGTTTCTTGCCTGTCTCCTCCTTAAACATCAAACCACCGCCCGCACCACAGCACAAACTGTTGTCGTGGTTTTGTTTCATCTCGACCAGTTCAAGACCCGGAATACTTTCTAGGACACGTCGCGGTGCATCATAGATTCCATTGTAACGGCCAAGATAGCATGAATCATGGTACGTAATTTTTTTCTCGATACGATGTTGCGGCGTGATTTTACCTTTTGCAAGCAACATGGCTAAAAACTCCGTGTGATGAATAACTTCACAAGAAAACCCAAAATCAACGTACTCCTTTTTAAACGCATTGTAGGCATGGGGGTCTGTCGTAATAATCTTTGTAACCCCATAAGATGTCATTAAGTTGATGTTACGGGACGCTAGCTCTTGGTACAAAAACTCATTGCCAAGTCGTCGCGCCGAATCACCGTCACTCTCCTCTTCTTCGCCAAAAATCGCAAAATTCACACCTGCTCGTTGCAATAATTGAACAAAAGCACGTGCAATCTTCTGATTTCTCGGGTCAAACGACGCAGCTGATCCTACATAATATAGATAGTCGACCTGTCCTTCGGTTTCTTTCATCGTAGGTACAGCAAGATCCTTTGCCCAATCACCGCGCATTCTTTTGGGCCTGCCCCATTCATTGGATTGGCGTTCTAGATTCGCAAAGGTGCGATTGACTTCCGCTGGCGCATTCCCTTCGGTCAACACAAAGTTCCTGCGCAAATCAACGATCAAACTCACATGTTCATTGGCTACGGGGCAGACTTGCTCACATGCGCGACATGTCGTGCAGGCCCAAATTTCATCCTCGCTATAAACAGAATTCATGAGGCTCGTTGCTGCAAAGCCTTCCGTTCCTGCCTCCAATTGCAGCAGACTCGGTCCAACATGTACAAGATTATCTTTCATCTTAAGGATCAAATATTTTGGCGATAACGCTTTGCCAGTAAGTTGTGCTGGACAGCTGACATGGCAACGCCCACACTCGGTGCACGCATAACCATCGAGTAATTGCTTCCACGTAAGATCAGTAATATGTCCTGCACCAAATTGTTCTATCGTCTCATCGGACAGATCAAGTTTCTTCAATTTACCGACAGGTTCTAAAGATTGAAAATACCAATTTAAAACCGCAGCGATCATGTGCAAGTGTTTGGATCGCGGAATATAAACGAGAAAACCTAAGATAGCCAGGGTATGCGCCCAAAATAGCACTTCGCCAAACGCACCTGTGACAATGCCTTTCAAAAGAATTGTCACTACAATCACCGCGATGAGCAATAAAATAAATCCGGCTTCTAAGGTGGGTTCGAGTCGAGCTGGTCGAACGATGTACCG
The DNA here is from genome assembly GCA_027343965.1 of Caryophanales bacterium. Taxonomy (GTDB): domain Bacteria; phylum Bacillota; class Bacilli; order Alicyclobacillales; family SLC66; genus JAKACU01. The sequence goes on from DAHWJX010000101.1 coordinate 28,686, forward strand.
TCTGACCAAAGCTACAATGACGGCAAGGAGCACGAGAACAGCAAACCATTGTTGTACGAAAACAAACCAAGATGCTGTGAATCCCGGTATGTGTGCGCCAAAAACACCCGAAGAAAAATAGTCCAATTCACCAAATCCCAATAAAATAAAACCCCAAAAGATAAAAAAATGACCAATACCTGCAGGTTGCGCTAACACCTTACGTTGACCAAACACATTTTTCAAGACACCGTAGAGGCGCTTCCCTACCTGGTCGAAACGGTCCTCCGCTTTGCCTAGACGAAGATAATGATAACGCTCTATAATTCCCATCGTAAACGCATACAAAGCGGCAACTGCCAAGACCACAAATGCAATGACGCGCAACCAAAGCATAGCCATCACTCCCGACCGTTTCTCCTGATATCCCCTTCCTCAGTATAGCTAATAGATGAGTGAATGTACATTCATTTATAGGGGAAATAAAAAGACTGCCGAGCAAAAACTCGACAGCCCTTTTGAACCCTGAGGTTCCTGACGATGGAACGTTTGACACTGCCAAGAAGTCACCTACAAGACGTGGTAAATAACCGAAGTGTCTTTAGCACATCCCTCCAACTTCCCAAGAAGTGGATTGACTATCTTACGTTATCTTACCTCGGAGAGCTCCGTTCCGTTTTCCAACGCAACCACACCCTCTCTTCCACCGTCATCAATCAGTATGGCCAAGTTGCTGATCATTATACATCGACATTCCACTCTGCTGGACACATCATTCTTTTTACGCTCACATGGCGGTTACGCACGGCTTCCACCACGAAAGATTCTTTTGATAAATCATGAGCCCTGCCTGCATCATCAAATAAAAAGACATTTTGCGATGGCGTCGGCAAGATAGGATCCCCTGATTTTTGCCTCGGTGCTGTAATATAATCATCCTTGTATGCATTGCTATCCGCCCGATCATGAATCACATAATATTCCGGTGCGACACCTTTTTGCCTTGCTATCGACAATAACGTCGAGCGAACGGACAGTGCATGATCATCATCCTTCAAATCAATCGCCTGAAACAATCGGCGATGCAACAGCCTAGCCGACAGATCACGTAACACAGGATCGGGATGATCCTCCCATAAATGCATCGCCGTCCACAAGATACCATCGTCAAGCTTTAGATAATCTTGAATCGCCTGCGGATCACTTGTTCGTAATGACCCCTCTAAAAGGCGTTGCAAAGAAGGCAACATTTGTTCATAGGCTTGTACTTCTTTAGCGCGAGCCAGCAACTTTTCGACAAGTACTTCAGCCGCGCGTGTCATGCGATGAAAATAAACATGAAGGTACATATAGTAACGGCTCATCACATAATCTTCAGCGATGCTTTTCCCTTTGAACAGATCAAGTCCCACCTCAGGTTCTCCATCGACTTCACCCAGACGCATCACATGCAGTAACCACTCAACATCAAAAGACCCATACCCCGCTCCTGTCATCAGGGCATCACGAAGCAGATAATCCGTACGATCCATATCAAGTTGACTCGATAAAAGTTTGACGATGGCACGTGATGGCGCAAAAGTGCGATCGATGACTTGTGCTACTTGTTCAGCGAAACCGGATTCATAACCTTCAAGGACTTGATAAATCTCCGTTTGCGGCGATCTGATTAAAGTCGTCGTCCATTTTTCATGCCGTTCATGCGTCACTGACTCAAGTGCATGAGAAAACGGCCCGTGACCCACATCGTGCAACAATGCCGAAGCGATCGCTAGCAATCGATACTCCTTTACCCCTGTTTGAAACATGGCGTCCACATCGCGCAAAGGATCATCCAGGAATCGCTGCATCAAATGAGCCACACCGAGCGAATGGACAAAACGTGAGTGTTCCGCCCCAGGATAAGCGATATTGCTCAATCCCAATTGACGAATGCGGCGCAAACGCTGAACCTCTTTCGTGTTGATCAGATCGAGAATCAGACGGTCCTGATCACGAAAGGCGATGAGATTATGCACAGGATCACGAAAACTCTTCACGCATAGTTCCCCGTCCTTTATGGTAGATTCTCTCACTCTACCAATATGCGACAACAGGAGCAAGCAGGAACCGGCGTAACCGACACCGAAATAGTATACAGAAATCATGTGATAGGGAGGGAAATGTCCATGAATGCTTATGAACGCCAAGTTTTGCGCGATTGGCTACACGAAGATCAGCGCAAACTAAACCTAGCGACCTGTCTTACAAAACAACTAAGTGGTCGTCTTTCTAAGGTGGCCAAATTAGCCGCAGGACAAGAAACCCTCGCCAAAGGCATGGATAAACTTCGCGACGTAACACGCCATGCCTTATTGCAGGTGTTATCACAGGCAGCAACCGCCAAACAAATGCACCAGGTGGAGCAAGTAGCCCATACGTTTGGCAGCCATGTCACCACCGCATCAGATCTTCGCATGTTACCTCTTGAAGTAAAAGATCAGATTAGTCACACCTTGACGAAAAAGCATACAGCACGTTTGACTACGGAAGGCGCAACAGCAGGTTTTGCAACGTCTTTATTTGAACTTGTACCAGGCCTGCAAACCTTGGTATTGCCCACGATCATTGCCGATCTCACCGCTACGGTTTTTTTCATGGCGCAAAGCGCGGTGCAAATTGGCTACAGTTACGGTTACAGTATGGAAACAGAAGAGGACATTACTCATTTTCTCTTCGCTCTTTCACCGTATGATCTTGATGACAATATCATCGAAGCGAAAGTAGCACTTCATATGTCGATAAAAAAAGGGACGATGCTTCCGATCGCCCAATTAGCCAATCACGAGGCATTGCGTCCACTTATCGATCGCATCGCAACGCGTATTGCGACAACATTTATGGAGCAACGAGTCAGCTTATTGATCCCCGTTGCTGGTGCCCTTTTACAAGGGACATTAAACGCCGCTTTTGCAAAATCATCCTATAAAAGTGCAAAACGATATTTTCAGCGCCAACATTTTATGGAACGTTACGGAGAGGATTATCTCCAACAATGTCTTGAAGAGACCACGTCACCAGCATATCAAACTTTGTAGGCGTTCCCTCAATGCGACTTACTACGATAACACGCACTGCATCATCGCCTTCATGGATGACGATATCTTCTGTATCGATAGCAAACTGCAGACTACCTTCGGCAAGTTGGTAATGACCTGTCGTACGTTTTTTTTGCGCAAACACGAGTGAACCAATGACTTGTCCCTCTCGCGTAATCTTAATAAAAGGCAATTTTGCTCCCTTAACGATGCGCACCGTTGTAATCGTCTGCTCAAAACCCTGTGCTTGTTCTTCATACTTTATCGTGAACTCCCCTGTCTGTCGAAGCACGACAGCAGGGGCTGTCGTTGTACCAGCATCATGATAAAGCGTTATAAAACCGTGTTGTGCCATCGCTAGCGCAAAAAGCTCAACAATGCCTCACGCACAACTTTCGCTGCGACGATCGACGTTTGATCCGATCCATCCAAAACAGGAGAAACCTCGACGAGGTCAAATCCGATCACATTGAGCTCTTTCATAGCATGAATGGCATCTAAAAGTTCCTTGGAGGAGATTCCACCTGCCTCTGCAGTCCCTGTGCCTGGTGCAAAAGCTGGGTCTAATACATCAATATCAAGCGTCACATAGACAGGATGCTGCATTAACTCCGGTAAACACTGTTCAAGTGGCCTCAATACCTCAAATGGGTGAAAATGAGTATGCAACTTAGCGTATTGAAACTCTTCTTTCATGCCAGAGCGAATACCAAATTGATAAATAAAAGAAGGATCAATGAGCCCTGCTAATTTTTTGATCACCGCAGAATGCGACAGCTCTTCTCCTTCATACTGATCTCGCAAATCCGTATGAGCATCAAGGTGAATCACACGCAAGTCAGGAAAACGTTTGGCTAGTACGCGAAAGACACCAAGGGATACAAGATGTTCCCCACCCAAACCAAGTATGAATTTGCCATCATCAAGCCAACTACCTGTATACTGTTCGATCATAGCAAGGCTTCTTTTCGCGTTGCCAAACGGTAAGGCGATATCGCCGATATCAAAAAAGGCTATCTCAGCAAGCTCACGATCGAGGTATGGGCTATACTCCTCAAGACCAATCGAGACTTCCCGGATACGTTGTGGGCCAAGCCTTGTACCGGGACGAAAGGAAGTTGTCCAATCCATAGGCATGCCGTAGATGATCGCCTGAGCTGCTTCATAATCATCGGTTGATCCTATAAATGCATTGCCGGTATACGCAGGATCAAAGCGTTTGTTATACGTGTCACTCATGACCTTACAAGCAACTCCTCAACAAACCGTGGCAGATGAAATAAAGACGCTTGCAAGGACGGTGTGTAGTATTTGGTTTGTAAGCTATTGGCACGCTCTTGATCAGCAATGACGGAAGGATCATAGATTTTCGATCCAATCGTAAAACTCCACAAGCCGCTTGGATACGTCGGGATAGCTGCAAGATACAACTTGGTGATCGCAAAGATCGAAGAGATATCCCCATACACACGTGAGATCAGTGAACTGTTCAAAAAAGGTGATTCCGTTTGTGCCACAAAAATGCCGTCTTCTTTTAAAGCGCGCGCAATATTTTGATAAAAATCTTTGGCAAACAATCCCACCGCAGGTCCAATCGGATCTGTCGAATCCACGATAATCACATCATACGTGTCAGGATTTTCTTCAACATGCTTAATACCATCGATCACTTGAATATCCACACGAACATCGGACAAGCCCTGTGCAATGGCCGGGAAATACGTTTTTGAAGCTTCGATAACTTTTCCATCGATTTCTGCCAAAACAGCTTTTTCCACCGTGTTGTGCTTCATGATTTCACGAATCACACCACCGTCGCCACCGCCTACGACAAGCACGCGCTTCGGATTTTTATGCGCTGACAAAGCTACATGCGTGATCATCTCGTGATACACAAATTCGTCTTTATCGGTTGTCATCACACAACCATCGAGCACAAGCATGCGACCCCATTGGATCGTGTCAATCACAGCAAGATCTTGAAAGTCTGTCTTTTCCGTATGTAATGACTCTGTTATTTTTGCCGTTATCCCGTAATTTTCAGTCTGTTTTTCCGTATACCAAAGTTCCACGTCGGCGCCTCCTCATTTTTAACGATGGTTATTATACCATGCAAGATTGGGAAATAAACGTTTGAAGCCCCCCCTTCAAGGCGATAATGAATACCCTACAGCAGGAAGGAGCATTCACCATGGCGAGAAAAGAGATAACACGAACAGGAAATAAAGCCTTTCGTAGGTTCTCTTATGGCTTACTGGTTGTCATTGCAGTCGCTGGCGCTGGTTGGCTGTATCTTCGTCTTGCTCCTTTACCAAAGAGCGCTGCGATCAATCCGTCTCGGGTCATGTCCAATACAGGATCATGGATTAGCGATCTAGCAGGGGTTGGCGTTTTTCGACAACAAGTCTCTCTTGAACAAGTACCGACGTTTTTGCTGGATGCTACTATCGCCGTTGAAGACACCTCCTTTTATTCACACAGCGGGTTCAATATCAAAGGTATTGCAAGAGCTCTTCTGGTCAATCTAGGCGCTGGGCGCGTCGTGCAGGGTGGATCAACCATTACACAACAACTCGCCAAAAATCTCTTTTTAAATGGCAACCGCACATTGTGGAGAAAGATCGAAGAAGCGTTTTACGCGTTGCAACTTGAAACTCATTTATCAAAAAAGCAAATCTTGACTGACTATCTCAATATCATCTACTACGGCAATGGTGCTACAGGCATAGGCACTGCCTCACATTACTTTTTCGGTAAACCGGTTCAAGTGCTAAACCTCGCCGAGTCAGCTATGCTAGCAGGTCTCCCTAAGGGGCCTACACTTTACAGCCCATTTACTCACTATTCTTTGGCAAAGGAGCGCCAACGCACCGTGTTACAAGCCATGGTTCATGCTGGCTACATCACGCAGACACAAGCTCATCAAGCCTTTGTCATGCCGCTTCATTTCATTTTACATAGAAAACCTGTCGAGTCTTTTGCCCCCTACTTTACGGATGCCGTATCGCATGAGGCACAACATGAATTTCATTTTACACAAGATGCATTATACCGTGGCGGTTATACGATCAAGACAACGCTTGACCCTGCCTTGCAAAAAGCGATGGATAAAGCGATAGCAAAGTACATAACACCACACCTTGGCCTTCAAGTAGCCGCAGTTGCTCTCGATACACACACAGGCGGTGTGCTGGCTTACAGCGGGGGACGCAATTATCGTACAAGTCCTTATGATCGCGTCAACGCGATGCGTCAGCCAGGTTCGACATTTAAACCTTTTGTCTACGCAACAGCACTTGATCAAGGTTACTCAGCCTCCATGCACATGGTAAGTGAACCACGCACCTTTATTTATGGCACACACAGTGTCTATCGCGTACACAACTTTGCTGATGAGTACTCCTACGGGCCGATCGATATGAAGCAAGCTATCGCACGCTCCGACAATGTGTTTGCCGTTTCAGCCAACATGAAGGCAGGTCCTCTTCTCGTTGAAGAAACCGCACGTCGTTTTGGTCTACCCGATGATATGCACCCTTACCCAGCTTTAGCGCTTGGTGTATTCCCTGTGTCACCGTTACAAATGGCTCGCGCCTATGCTGCATTAGATAACGGGGGGTATCTTATCCATCCGCATACAATTGCCTCTGTTACCGATGAACAAGGTCATGTCCTTTACGAAACTCAAACGAAGCGCCTACTTGTCGAAAATCCTTCAACATCCTATATCCTTACCGATATGTTGCAAAGCGTCATGAAACCCGGTGGTACCGGTTACCGTGTAGCAACATCTCTTCATGGGGATCTCGCCGCAAAAACAGGAACTACGGATACCGATGCCTGGATGGTCGGCTATACACCGGATGTCGTGTGTGCCGTATGGGTGGGCTATGATCAGATGCACCCGCTAAATAGCGTACAATCGCATTTGGCTGCGCCCGTTTTTGCCAGTGTTATGCACGAAGCAATGAAAGAGCATCCGCAGGCCACCTTTGTCATGCCAAAAACGGTGACAAAAGTGTGGATCGATCCGGAAACGGGACAAAAAGCTACCACAGCGTGCCCAATTCGAGAACTGGATGCATTTGCTGTAGGAACAGAACCTGCCGTTACATGCGTGACTCATCCCGAACCGACATCATCGCTGACAGAAAGGGCTATAAACACCATTCGTTCGCTTTTTTCCTGGATGCATGGTCATTGACGCGCCCATTTTGGTGTATGGTACAATACGTTCATAGAATGATTGGAGGGGAGACCATGTCTCTGGAATTATCCGAACGTTTTCAAGCGATCGCTCCATCCCCCACGTTATCGATTGATGCCAAGACGAAAGCTCTTGCTGCGACAGGCGTGGAGATTGTCAACTTAAGTGTTGGTGAACCGGACTTTGCTACACCAGACCGTGCTTCATTAGCTGGGATTGCTGGCATTGTCGGCAACTTTACAAAGTACACCCCAGTCCCTGGCATCATGGAGCTTCGTACAAAAATCGCTGAAAAACTTGCCGCAGAAAATCAGTTGCAGTATAAACCCGAAGAGATCATCGTTTCTTCAGGAGCAAAGCAATCCCTTTACAATATCTTTATGGCCATTTTGAACCCTGGCGACGAAGTTTTGTTGCCAGCTCCTTACTGGGTGAGTTACCCGGAGCAGATTCGCCTTTGCGGCGCCATTGCCGTACCGCTTGAAACCGACGAAAGTACCGGGTTTAAGGTCACTGCACAACAAATCGAACGGGCGATTACGTCAAAAACAAAAGCCATTTTATTAAATAGCCCAAGCAACCCAACAGGCGCTGTGTATACACCGGATGAAATGAAAGCGATCGCTGCTGTTCTTGACAGGCACGAACTATTTATCGTAAGCGACGAAATTTATGAACAGTTGACCTATGGTACAGAGCACTACAGTATTGCTCGTTATAGTGAAAATTTGCGCAGCAGAACATTTGTCGTGAATGGATTTTCAAAAACATTTGCGATGACTGGTTGGCGTGTAGGTTATGTGGCTGCACCTAAGCATCTTGTTAGTGCTATGTCAAGCTTTCAATCACACACAACCTCCAATCCATCTTCGATCTCGCAAAAGGCTGCACTAGGTGCACTGGGTACGTTTGATCAGGCGATCGTGCGTGAGTTTCAATCGCGCCGTGATTATGTGCTTGGACAGTTGCAAGAACTGCCTGGCATTACAGTCGCTAAACCAGAAGGGGCATTTTATATTTTCCCTAATGCCAAAAATTGGATAGGCCTCACCTACACTATGCACGATGGTTCACGCATCAAACTGGACTCTGTGGATGTGGCTTGTGAACTCTTGTTAACCGATGCTTTTGTCTCAGTGGTTCCGGGAAGTGGCTTTGGCGCACCAAATAATTTCCGAATTTCTTATGCGACTTCCATGGCACAATTGCAAAAGGCGATGCAACGCTTCAAAGACTTTACTGATCGCTTAAATTAGGAGCGTATCGTCATTAGCCTGAGCCCTTGGCTCAGGCTTTTTTGTTGTTACAACTTATATGGCAAGCAGCAGACTTGATGCATATCATGCGGTAGAAAGCTTCCTCATAGGAGGTGATTTTTCGCATGGACAATCAGCCTGTAAAAAAAACCGTAGCAAAACCAGTCACAAAATCAACGGCAGGCAAAGGTACGAAAAGAAAAGTGCTCGCCAAAAAAAATACCGTAAAAAAGTCTTCACCCAAAAAGGCAGCCGTATCTACTCCGTCTTCGAGTACCCCTACAAATAAAGAAACACGCAACAAATTTGGTAAGCTGCTAACACCAAAAAATCTCGAAGAATCCTTAGGTACGATTGTTTCGCTACGTACCTTTTGCAAAAACTGCTTGCGGTATGTTCAGCAAGCAGACAACCTGCTTGACACGTTATTTGTCATGGGCAACTCACTACAGGATTCCGGCGTCTTAAAGAAACTATCGGAGTTCAAAGGCAAGAATCTGAATACAGGCGATTTCACCAATATCCTCATGGCCTTGATAAATACACCTGTCGGTGCAGGTTTATTCAAACGCTTGAGCGGCGGCGACACGACCGCAGAAGCAGCGCCAGCACAAACGCCCGAGCAAAGCCCTGCACAAACAGTATCTGCTGTACAACCTGCCGCACAGCCGCCACGCTTGCCGCCTGGTCCTTACGCGATGTAGCAGATGCGCAAAATAAGCTGGCTTAAGGATCAGGATTTGATCCTTAAGCCAGCTTCCTTTTCCTTATTGACATAAAAAAAACCCGTCGTCCGGGTTTTTAAATTATTTGACAAACTTCTTGATCTCTTTGATCGTCTTATCGTCCACATTGGTTCCTGCGTACTTTTTGGCAATTTCGTCGACAGAAACGTTGGGCCCTTTATCACCTGCATTTTTGGCAATCTCACCAAACGCATTCATAAAAGCATCCATACGGCGAGGATCGATCTTAATACCAATATCTTGTGCGATGTTTTCCGTTAGTTTACGCACAGTACTTGGATCTTTCCAAGAATCAGACTTCATCTCTTTGACACGCTTTAGGGCGTCTACCATCCTGCCTTTGTCGATGCGTTTGAGATTGTCTTTTAAGGCGTCCATAGAACCCGAATTGGCTGTTGTTTGGCGGGTGTCTGGTTGCGTTTTTGAACTGACATCCGGCGTCGGCGTTACCTCCGGTTTTTTGACAGCTTTTTTCGTTATCTGCGCTCGCTTCATCGATGGTTTTACCACGGCTCTACCTCCTGCCATTTCGGATGTCATCGATAACGCTATACTATATGGCGCCCTCTTCTTTCTGGTGCGTTACAAATACCCATTACCACACCTCTGTACACCATCGTCCATAAAGGTGCACTATTTCTTGCATACAGTACCTAAAAGAAAGTATGAGGAGTCGTATGCCATGCAGACACATCTGAGTGTTTATGGTGATTCTATCGCATACGGTGTGGGCGCACCACCAGGATATGGATTTGTACCTGTATTAGCAACGATACTTGCGCAAAAAGAGAAATGCCGTCAACCATATCTCAATTTTGGCGTTTCCGGCATGACTTCCATCCAGTTAGCAAGCGCCTTCTATGGAATTGATGCGTGGCTTGCTGGGTTACACCAAGCGACATCGATCTGCATTTTCAAGGAAACAGGCAAAACTGATCGATGGCTACACAGACGGAGTTCTTCTCAGTAAGTCAGCGCACGAAGGATCTGTGCCTGTGCATCCGAATGCGCGCGGGCACCGCGTGATTGCAGACGTCTTCGCTTCAAGTCTAAAGTGAAAAGATCGTATGCATGATCAGCCATGCGCTCAGTACGATGATCACTATCGTCACGGTCCACACGCGAATCGTGGCCATTTTTCCATTCACATATACGCGCATAAGTTTTTTGTCTGAAGTCAACTTCACCAAAAAGATGAGCAACGGTACAATCAAAATTCCTGCTAGAGCCTGTGACGCAACCGCCAAATTCGTCAGCGGAAGACCAGGAATTAGTACGACAAGAGCTGACACGACAAGACCACCGATATACATTGCATAAAACTTGGGTGCTTCTTTCACGGTGTCATTTAAGCTTTTCGCCCAAGAAAAAACACCTGCAAAAGTCCATGACGTGGAAAGTGAAATCGTCATCGCTGCGAGAAATCCAGCATTGACCAGACCAAGTGCAAAAAGGTCCCGGACAAAAACGCCATTTTTGACAAGATAGGCTTGAAGCATCGCTGTAGGATTGGTTAAAACGGCCGGATGAATATGCGCATATTGATACAAAGCAGCACCTGTAACCACAATCCCAATAGCAATGGCCGCCTGCACAAAGCTTCCTAAGGCTGTGTCCAGTCGACCAAAGCGCAAGTCGTGGTGTGTCATGCCTTTATCAATGACCGCACTTCCTTGAAAAAAGATCATCCAAGGTGCTACCGCGTTACCAACTGTTGCAATAAGGAAAAATAACCATTGACTCACTTGGCTATGTGCAAATGGTGAGGAAACAAGCGCATGCAGAAAGACAGAAGGGTCTGGTTTAGTTGTAAATGCAATGACGATAAATACGATATTGAGAAAACCAACCAGAAGCGCTAACCGCTCTTTTGTGAAATACCGACCAAACAAAGCAAAGGACACTACACACAAAAGGCTGCCGATCGTAGCTAGTGTAAAAGGCACACCGAGCGTTGAAAGTCCCACACTCATCCCAATAAATTCTGTGACAAGGGTCAGAAGGTTTTCCAACAACAAGGTAAACAGCGAAAAGTATCCCCAAAATCGACCGAAGCGTTCAAAAACGAGAAGAGGAAATGGTCGCTGACTTACCATACCAAGTCGCATCGTCATTTCTTGGATCGTATAGGTTACAGGCATTAACAGAAGGATGATGGGAATAAACCACCCCATGCCAAAGGTGGCACCGGTAACAGCATAACTAATCACGCCACCTGCATCATTGTCGCCAACCATAGCAAGCAGCCCCGGACCGATCAAGAGCCAGAAGGTGAGCAAAAATGCTCGTTTTGCAGGGTAGAGGTGCTTAGCTTGGTCTAACTTCTCAGGGGACGTTACTGAGGGATTGAGTGAAACCGCAGATGTGGTAACCGTCTTATCCCGTGGCGAAGGCACATCGATCCCCTCCCTTCACTACGACAAAGGTACTCAAAGGGAGGGTGAAATGTGCTTATCCGGACGGAAATTTGCCTAGAATTCGTAAAGTAAAGCGTATTTCTTGGTTAAATAAGTGACCAGAAACTGCGCGTTGCTAGGTTCCCCCGTTGCTTTTAGGAGAATCTCGCCTGGCATGAGCAGTTTGCCATGTTGATGGATATTGTGATGCAACCACTTGCGAATCGGGGCAAAATCACCGTTAGCAATCAGCGCAGAAAAAGTAGGTATGTCTTTTTCTAACGCATTAGAAAATTGTGCTGCATAGATATTGCCAAGCGAATAGGACGGAAAATAGCCGAAATCGCCACCTGACCAGTGTATGTCTTGCAGTACTCCATCGGCATCATTGTCCGGTGCGATACCGAGATACTCGTTCATTTTTTCCCGCCAAATCTCTGGCAAATCTTTAACCTGCAATGTACCGTCGATCAATCCTTTTTCAATTTCATAGCGAATCATGATATGCAAGTTATACGTCAGTTCATCCGCCTCTGTGCGTATAAAAGAAGGCTTTGCAACGTTGATTGCGCGGTAAAATTGATCGAGTGACACATCGGTCAATTCATCTTTAAATACCGTTTTGAGGTCGCCGTAGAAGCGTTCCCAAAATGCATAACTACGACCGACGACATTCTCCCAGAAACGCGACTGTGATTCATGGATGCCCATCGATGCGCCTTCATGAAGCGGTGTATCCATGAGATCCTTTGACAAAGCTTGTTCATACATAGCATGTCCTGATTCATGGATGCAGCCAAAGATTGAGGTTGATAGAAAATTCGATAAAAAGCGGGTCGTAATGCGTACGTCGCCGCGTGCAATGCCTGTGGCAAAAGGATGAGCTGACTCATCGAGTCGCCCCGCGTCAAAGTCATAGCCGATCTGTTGTAAGATCCGCGTGCAAAACGCCCGTTGCTTTTCGGTGTCATAATGGCGCAATAAAAAGTTGTCTTCGATCGGTTTTGCCTGCATAACTTTTTGCAATAAAGCTACTGTTTGCGCCCGAAGTGTAGAAAATAATGGATCCAGCACCTGCACCGTCATACCAGGTTCAAACTCATCGAGCAACGTATTGTACGGATGCCCTTCATAACCCCAATAGTCGATAAATTCCCGCTGAAATTCGACAATTTGCGTTAGATAGGGTGCAAACGACGCAAAATCATTGTGTTGACGTGCTGTCTGCCACACGGATTGTGCTGTGTTAACAAGCACCGTAAACGCTTCAAAGCGATCTGCTTTTATCTTGCGACTCTTATTAAAGTCCTTTTGACATTCTTCAACGGTGCGCCGAACGACCGGAGTAAGTTGTTCGACATGTGCTGCAAGAAACTCAAGATGCCGTTGCATTTCATCGGATGTACGCATCTTGAAGTGCTCCGTGGAAAGGGTCCCGATCACTTGAGAACGGGCATCGACACCCTTTTTGGGTAATTTGGTGCGGGCATCCCAGCCTAAGAGATTGATAGCACTCTTATAATCTGAGATTCGCTTGACATAATTACGAAAATTGGCAACTTGCGCTTCAAATGATGACGATGTCATTGGCAGTCCGCTAAGCCTCCCCTTTAGATCAACATGGGTCACCTAAGGCCCATAGTAAACACTATATTTCCTAAAGCCTGAAGTCAACTTGGCCTCATACAAAGTTATTTGTGATAAGGAGCCCCCGTTTGAATGCGAAATGCGCGGTATATCTGTTCAAGCAAAATAACACGCATCAGTTGATGCGCAAAGGTGAACTGCGAAAAGCTCAGTGTCTGATGTGCCTTTTGTAGGACTCGATCATGCAAACCAATGGAACCTCCGATTACAAATACAATGCGTCCTGAATGAAATGACGATAACTCATCCAAGTGTTTTGCAAACCCTTCAGACGTCATTTGTTTGCCTAAGCGATCAAGAACGATAACGTAGTCACGTTCATGCAGCAAAGCAAGCAATCGCTCACCTTCCATTGCTTTTATACGTTCATCACCTTTACCGTCTGGAACATCGGCGACCTCATGAATCGTCAAGTTGGCATACGAAGAAAGGCGCTTGCTGTACTCCTGTACAGCGTCGCGCCAATATTTTTCCTTTAATTTGCCTACGGTCAAGATTGCCATGGATATCATGGGAATGGTATGCCCCCAAAACCGGCAAACGGGTCACTCGCACTGCCATCGTTATTGGTACTTTGATTTTGCAAAGGTGGTAAATCACTTAATTGGACACGTGCTGTCATCAGCGTCTGCCCACGATAAAAGGATACCGTCACCCATTGTCCAGGAACAGCATGTTGCCATAGTACCGCTCGCAAATCAGAAAACCCTGTAATTTTCATCTTATTGATTGTTACGATCACATCACCGCGCCGCATACCAGAGGCTTTCGCCGATACACTCGTCACTTTATAGACCCATACGCCACTTTTAACGGGTACATCAGGTTGGTATTGTTGCGGAACAGCCGACAGCGACTCTCCTTCGATACCTAAAGCTGGATGTTGCGCATGCCCAGTCTGCATAATTTGTCTTGCGATCGTACGCACCTCATTAATCGGTATCGCAAAGCCCATCCCTTCAAACCCTTTGGCCACGATCTTCGAGCTATTGATGCCAATCACTTGCCCCTCAATGTTAAGGAGAGGACCTCCACTGTTACCTGGGTTGATGGCGGCATCCGTTTGCACGACCGTTTCTTGCCCAATGACCTGCCCCGTTGCTTCATCTTGAACTGGCATCGTACGTTGGGTTGCACTAATGACACCCACTGTCACGCTGTCTGTAAAGTCTAAACCGGCAGGATTACCGATAGCAATGGCTGGTTCACCAGCTTGTAGACTCGCCGAATCACCAAATTGTGCTACATCAGCTGGAGTAATGAGCGATGAAGGAATCTTCAACACCGCAAGATCGGTATAGGCGTCTGCGCCAACGACTGTCGCATAGACATGTCGCTTATCGTTTAAAATGACCTCGACTTTTGCTGCACCTTGAACCACATGATAGTTGGTCACTAAAAAACCTCGTGCATCAAATAAAACTCCCGATCCGACACCCGCTTCTTGCATGCCGCTGTTCGTATCTTGGATATTGATGATACCTACCACAGATGGCGTGGCCGTTTTGACAGCTTTGACAATCGCATCATTTAACTGCACGCTTACAGGTTGGCGTGCGCGCACCGTATACGACACATTCGTCGTACTTGAAGCGGAGACAGGCAAGGTAATAAGTCCTGACGCTACAAGGGGCGGAAGAAATAGCCATGTTGCACCTGAGCCCACGATCGCTGAAAAAAAAGCAACCAAAATCCAGGAAAGCGGGGACTTAGGTGTACTCACAGGCTTCTTTGTACTGCGAAATCTCCCATCGTCGTAAAACGTCAATTGAATCCCTCCTGCATTCCATCCTATCCTTGCACACTTACCTTCATACGGCCAAAAGTGGTGTTGCTGCCAACGGATTTGTCATGCGTAAGGAGATTTGCTCTGCGAGATCATGATCATATTCCATTAGACGTTTTGACAAAGCATCATGAGCAAGCGTTTCACGATTATTCTCCTGACTAAGATGCGCTAAAAACACCGAATGCGTTTGCTCCGACAAGCAATCCACCAAAAATTCCGCTGCCGTATCATTGCTTAAATGGCCTTTATCACCTAAAATACGACGTTTCAAATGCCATGGATAGGGACCAGTACGCAACATATCCACATCATGATTGGTTTCCAGGATAAAGGCATGAGCACCCTGCGCCACTTGCCTGATGCGATCACTGACATAGCCAAGGTCCGTTGCAAGCACCAATTTTTTACCTTGAAAATGAAAACAAAATCCCAGTGGTTCAAGAGCATCATGCGATAAAGCGAACGGTTCAATCGCGATTTGCCCTAGCGTAAATACCGCTCCGTCATGAATAATACGAGCTGTTACTGCTTCTTCCTCTTTCCATATACCAGAGAGATAACTCCAAGTACCATCAGAAGTGTAGACGGGCAGCCCCCATTTTCGTACCACGGCTTTCAATCCTTTAACGTGGTCCGAATGTTCATGTGTCACGAGAACCGCATCAAGTAAGGTGCCATCTACTTCAATCTGATCTAGCGCAGCCTGCAATTGCCGTAAAGACACGCCAGAATCAATCAACAGACGCGTCGTGCCTGCCTGTACGTAAACGGCATTGCCTGTACTTCCACTCGCAAGCACACTGCAGACGAGAGAATCTGTCATGATAACGCCACTTCCACTTCTCCTGTAAATGCATTGATAAAAAAAACTCCTCGTGCGGTGCCAATGCGCCATACGGGTGCAAGATAGAATCCAACGCTTGTCACTATAGCAGAATAGTAGCCTAGGCGCACGTCTTTTACTTGATTGGGTACGCTGATCTTAGCCCGTTGCAGGTATTGAGCAAGCGATAAGAGCGCACTTACCGGGCCTATGACAGGCCTGGGTGTTTTGACGGAACGAACGATTAATAATGTCTGGTCATAACCTACTATACGAGAACCTTTGAGATGGATGCGCAAGGGAGCACTAAATACCGGATAACCATTAATGTCTTGAGTAAACACGGCGATACGCTCGCCTTTCATTTCGGTCCACCCTAAAAAGCCATAAGCATTTCCATTATA
>DAHWJX010000128.1:0-20697 GCA_027343965.1 Caryophanales bacterium
TGTTACTCAGGACTTTGCCGGTAACGCGCTCGTGACCTGTACTGGATAGGCGAACGCCCGACATACCGAACAGGGTAGCTCCATATATGAACAAGACGCGTAAAGGGCGATATTGCAAATAACAGGAAAGCTGCAATAATGTGTAGCTGAAAGATTACTGGTACATGAGCCATGAGTGATGCATCGGGATGTAGGGTCAACAATTGGCGAAACCATGGCCCAATGGTTGCCCTATATTCATAACGCTCATAAAAGACATCGTAGATAAGCGTCACAGCTACGCCAAGGGTCAATACAAGCAATAACACATCTAATGTCAGAAAGTCAGAAAAATGGGAGTTGGCTCTAACGCGGCTGTTCGTACTTCGTCGCAACAGTAAAATGGCCGCGCCAATCCAAGCCAAGATGCCGACAATGCCCCCGACTAAAATTGCGTTAAAGTGATAGAACTCGGGAGTTATGCCAAGTGCTTGATACATCCACATAGGGACGATAAGTCCCATCACATGCCCAAAAAACACGAAGATGATCCCCCAATGAAATAAGCGACTTCCCCATTTGAGTGATGATTGTTCGAGCATTTGACTTGACTTTGATCCCCATGCGATCTGCCTGTACGTAAATCGATAGAGTGAACCGACAATCATGATCATCAGACAAAGGTACGGATAAACTACCCACCAAAACTGCGCCACATCGTCGCCCCCTTACGAAAACTGATGTTGTAACGGATACGGTAACTCGTCAGTGTCAGCAGACTCGCGAAACGGAAAAACAATGGATTCATCTTTCAATTCAACAGTAGGTAACACAGTCAATAGTGCATGAAACACACCGCGAAAAACATTTCGCGAAGGCAAGTGCGCAAGAATGCGATGTGTCACTTTGGCTAGTCGTAGTTGCAAAAGAGTTGTTTGTGGATCATTTCCATACAAAGATAGAAACTCAAGAATTAGCGGCAAGTAATCTGACAACTCAGTTGTCGCTTCTTGCCAACCTGCCACGGCGTACATGTTGTGGAGCATCACCAAAGCTTCACCGCGCGCTCGTCCATCTCCATATTCGTGAGCCGTCAAGTAAAGACAAGAACCTTCCGAAAAATCAAATGCCTCAACATAGTTTTCGCACAACGTGATAAAAGGTATTTGTTGCCAGTCATCTAAGGTGTTCAGGATCCACTCTCTGCCCTTGGTCTCTTGCTGACCTGCCGTTTTTTTGCGAAGATAGGCTAATCGATCCAAGTACACAGACTCATCGATCTCTGGGTACCGCAACAACACCGAGGCAACGTGAAATAACCATGTAACTTCATCGTTATCCATGTTCTACTCCTTAGCCATAATACGTGGGCGAAGTGGATTCTGGCATGATACCTTCTTGTGGCGCAATCTCCTCGATGCTACAAGCACCTTGGCGATAGACAAGTCCATCGTCTGTCGTTCGTTGTGCAGTTGGTATCACAAATCTTTCGTTATATTTAGCGACGGCAAATAACCGCGCCATTTCTTCAATTTGATCCGTCGTCAAACCGATCTCTTGTAGCAACTTTTCGCTTTTGAAATCACCAACATATTTGGCGCGCATATGTACCCGCACAGCGACCAACTTTTGCAAGACGTTACGAATGACATCAACATCCCCTGCTGTAAGAATGGAAGCAAGATACTCCATAGGAATGCGCATCTCATCGACTGCTGTCAAGCATCCATCGAGCGACAAGTTATCCTCCTGATCAAGATGATTCATCATCGGGCTAAGTGGCGGCACGTACCAAACCATGGGCAATGTTCGAAACTCTGGATGAATGGGCAACGCCACTTTCCACTCAACAGCCATCTTATATACTGGCGAACGCCGAGCATATTCAAGCCAGGCATCGGAAATTCCCGCTTTTTGCGCCTCTTCAATAACCAAAGGATCCGATGGATCAAGAAACAAAGATAATTGCGCCTCGTAGAGTTCCTTAGGGTCTGTCACAGAGGCAACTTCCTTAACACGATCAGCATCATACAAGATAGGACCAAGATAGCGAAGTCGTCCCACACAGGTTTCTGAGCATATCGTAGCTAAACCAGCTTCGATCCGCGGGTAGCAAAAATGGCACTTTTCGGCTTTGTGAGTCATCCAATTGAAATACACCTTTTTATAGGGGCACCCTGAAACACAAAACCGCCAACCGCGGCATGCTTCTTGATCGACAAGCACAATGCCGTCTTCATCACGTTTGTACATAGCGCCTGATGGGCAAGATGCCACACAAGATGGGTTAAGACAATGCTCACAGATCCGCGGCAGATACATCATAAAAGCCTGCTCGTACTCAAAAGCAACATGCTCTTGCATCTGCATAAAGTTTGGATCACGCGGTGCGATTTCCTTACCACCGGCAAGGTCATCGTCCCAGTTTGGGCCCCATGTTGGACTGTCGATATAAGATCCATCGATGGCGGATCGTGGCCGCGCCACGGGTTGGTTCGCTCGTTTAGGGCTGTCGATGAGTGTGTGGTAGTCATAGGTCCATGGCGCATAATAATCATCAATTTTCGGAAGATCCGGATTAAAAAAGATATGACCCAGTTTTGCCAAGGCACCCCCCGCTTTCAAACGCAATGTTCCGTCCTTAACGGTCCATCCACCACGGTAGCGATTTTGGTCCTCCCATTGCTGGGGGTACCCTGTCCCCGGCCTCGTTTCTACATTGTTGAACCAGACATATTCCATGCCTTTGCGATTCGTCCACGTGTTTTTGCACGTAACACTGCAAGTGTGGCAACCAATACACTTATCAAGGTTCATCACCATGGCAACTTGCGCCTTAACCCTCAAGCCAGTTCACCTCTTTTAACGGTCGAATAAACGTCATAACATCCCGTTGATGACCTGTCGGCCCATAATAGTTAAAGCCAAAGCTCAATTGGCCATACCCGCCGATCATATGCGTAGGCTTAGGAATCACACGTGTCACACTGTTATGAGTACCGCCTCGATTGCCAGTCACCTTAGTCGCCGGCACGCCTAGTGTGCGGTCTTGTGCATGGTACATCATCGCGACACCTTCGGGAATGCGGTACGTAACCACGGCTCTCGCTGCAATGGCACCGTTGCGATTGAAAACTTCGACCCAGTCATTGTCATGAATACCAATGGCTTGTGCATCTTTGTCATTCATCCAGATCACTTGTCCGCCGCGAAATAACACCGTCATTTTTGGCGTATCCGTATACGTTGTATGAAAACCCCACTTCTGGTGCGGCGTTAAATAACGAACAGTAATTGTCTTGCCTCCTTCTTTTGAGATGCTACTTCCTTCTTCAGTCGAAAATGGCGACTCATCAAGTGGCGGTCGGTAAATTGGCAAGCCTTCAGCAAAATCAAGCATCATTTCATGATCTAGGTAAAAATGTTGACGACCAGTCAATGTCCGCCAAGGCACTTTGTATTCAACATTGACGACAAATGGTGAATACCTGCGCCCGTCTTGCTCAAGCCCGCTCCATACGGCAGTCGGCAAAGAGGTGCGCGGCTGTACGGTCAAATCATGTAACGAATAAGAAATCTCCTCAGCACCCTCGACGATCGAACCCAACTCAAGGCCCGTCATATCGCCTAACGTTTTCCATCCCTCAAGCGATCGATGACCATTGGTAGCACCAGAGTACGTCAAAATAACATCCACGACTTGCTGATCACGTTCAAGCGATGGTCGTCCAGCAAAAATACCATCCTCTTTTGATGCCCCCACTTTGGCAAGCGCCTCGCCATAAGCTTTCTCACCTGGAAATGCGATTCCTTTACTTGGTACATCTTTTTGTGCCAAAGGTCCTAGCGTCGTCATTTGCCGATAGACATTTTTAAAGTCACGATGCACGATGATAAAATCAGGCATCGTTTCACCTGGCACCGCTTTTCCCTCACCATTTTTCCAATCCTGCACATGGCCTAGTGGTTGCGTAATTTCTTTAGGTGAATCGTGGCCAAAAGCGCGCAAAACAAGATCGTCTGCTTCAGGCAGATGTTTTTGCGCAAGCTCTGAGAATGTCTTTGCGATAGCGCGAAATGCGTCCCAATCACTGCGGGTTTCCCAGGGACTTGATATGGCTGGTGTAAATGGATGCACAAAGGGATGCATATCCGTACTGCTTAGATCGTATTTCTCATACCAGGTAGAGGCAGGGAGCACGATGTCTGCGTACAACGCACTGCTGCTTGTCATGCGAAAGTCCATATTGACGATAAGATCAACTTTTCCCTCAGGGATCTTTTCGGGAACTTGCACCGTTTCTGGGCGCCATGACGTGTTCTCTTCCCCTAACACATGTCCATCGGCGCCAAACAAGTACCGTAAGAAGTATTCATGGCCCTTGCCACTAGCCCCAAGCAAATTGGAGCGCCAATTGAAAAAGACGCGCGGGAAGTTTTGCGGATGATCAGGTTCCTCTACGGCAAAATGCAATTCGCCAGACTGTAGCTTTTGCGCTACTTCTTCACTGATCGCCGCTTGCGACGTCACACCACGCGCCTTAGCGTTTTTCACTATATCGAGTGTGTTTTCGCGAAATTGTGGATAAAAAGGTTGCCAGCCTAACCTAACGGACATGGCGATCATATCGGCTGGATGCATTTTGTGAAAGCGTCCACCAAACGGAGATCCCATTTGTTCCTGTGACACATCCTCATAGCGATGTTGATCAGACATGAGGTAATAAAAATTCGTGGCGTTTTGCAATCTTGGTGGACGCATCCAATCCCCTGCAAATGCGACCATCGACCATCCTTCAAGGGGCCTCACTTTTTCTTGCCCCACGTAATGCGCCCATCCCCCACCATTGACACCTTGACAACCTGTCAGCATGACTAAATTTAGGATGGCACGATAGATCATATCGCTGTGATACCAGTGATTCGTTCCTGCACCCATGGCGATCATCGAACGACCTTTTGTCGCCTCAGCATTTTGCGCGAACTCACGAGCGACACGGATAGCAAGCGTTCGAGAAACACCTGTGATCGCTTCTTGCCAGGCGGGTGTATACGGTTTATCGTCGTCGTAATCTACAGGATAGTCTCCTCGCAAACCGCGATTGACCCCAACATTGGCCATAAGCAGGTCAAGGACCGTCGTGTAGACGATCGTTTGCCCCTCTTGTGTAACAAATTTCTTTGCCGGTACACCTCGACGAAACACTTTTGGTACACCATCTGAAAAATGCGCAAAGTC
This sequence comes from Caryophanales bacterium, assembly GCA_027343965.1. Lineage (GTDB taxonomy): Bacteria > Bacillota > Bacilli > Alicyclobacillales > SLC66 > JAKACU01. The sequence continues at coordinate 5,219 of DAHWJX010000128.1, forward strand.
AACCATGACCACATCGTCATGATTATTTATAAATGTTAACGTTGGTTCGATAGGCGTTCCATCTGCCTCTTGCTGTTTTAAATTCCATTTCTTTGAGTCATCCCAGCGATAACCGATCGTGCCTTGTGGAACGGCTATCCGGTTTGCTTTTGCATCAAATACAAGCATCTTCCATTCAGCCAATGACTCATCTTTTTGAATATCCTTGGCGTTTAGGAAGCGATCAGCAAGAAAACCATCATCATGAGGTTTTAAGGTCACTAAAAAGGGCAGATCAGTGTACTGCTTAACATAATTGTTAAAGTAATCAGTTTGTCTATCGACATAGACCTCCTGTAAAATCACATGCGTCATCGCCATCGCGAGTGCACCGTCCGTACCTGCTTTACAAGGTAACCACACATCGGCAAATTTGACGTATTCTGCATAATCTGGACTAATACCCACGATTTTCGTCCCGTTATAGCGGGCTTCAACCATAAAGTGAGCATCCGGAGTGCGCGTCATCGGCAAATTGGTTCCCCAGATAATAAAATATTTGCTGTTATACCAATCCGCACTTTCTGGAACATCCGTTTGTTCACCCCATATCTGCGGTGAAGCAGGAGGCAAATCAGCATACCAATCATAAAAACTCAGCATGGTGCCCCCAAGCAGGGTCAAAAATCGGGACCCTGACGCATAGCTTACCATCGACATGGCGGGAATTGGGCTAAATCCCACTACCCTATCAGGCCCGTACATCTGTATCGTATGAATCATCGCTGCGGAGATGATCTCTGTAACCTCTTGCCAACTTGTACGAATCAGGCCGCCTTTACCTCGCGCCCTTTGATAGCCTGTTACTTGGTCACGGCTCGAAACGATTTTCTTCCAAGCCTCTACAGGATCCACACCAGCCTCACGTTGTCTGCGCCACAGTTTTAACAAATCACCGCGAACATAGGGATATCTGATCCGTACAGGGCTGTACGTATACCAAGAAAAAGTTGCACCACGCGGGCATCCCCGCGGTTCGTACTCAGGAAAACTTGGTCCTAGCGATGGATAGTCAGTCTGCTGAGTCTCCCAAGTGATAATTCCGTCTTTTACGTAAATTTTCCAACTACAAGAACCTGTACAATTCACGCCATGCGTGGATCGCACGATCTTATCATGTCCCCACCGACGTCTGTATAGATCCTCCCAGTTGCGTGGCAATAAACTTTCTTGCGTCCAGTCTTGATTGATTTTTTTGCCAGGCTTCAAGTAGGTCAGTTTTTGAAAAATGGAAACGTGATCTTGCGGCATATCAATTCACCCCATTTTGCAGCATTTGCAGCCACAAGAATAAAGCGTTCTAAAACGTCACGATCAGTTGTTGTTTCGATCATATCTACGTTGTAGTGATTGTTCATGCTATTTTTTTCCTTCATGGTTGCATGGTTTTCATCATCGTCTTATAGCCATTCACGGTCGCCTCGCGACAGGCAAGGGCCAACTGTTCCAACTGCCCTAAAACAGACGTATCAAGCGCAACAAGTTTCGATGTCGCTATCGAGGATTCCAGACATTGTTCATAGTTAGGTCCGCAGAGAATCCGTAAAAGCGTGACATCGTTTCTCATCCCAACGATTTCGGCAATGACATCGTGAGGATGTAAATGAACTTTTTCTAATGCCCCTAAAAAAGCTTCATAGACATTCGGCAATGATACTTGGATAGGAATGCCTGCAAGGCCTTCTACTTCTAGCGCCATACGAACCCTCTTTCTATGAGGCTGTCGTCGAAAAGATTGTGTGATGCTCGATAGCTGCTATCAAAGCTATCTCCTCATATAATCTGTGGGTGACCTCCAACCACAAGAGGATTTTTCTTTCCTCTGATCATCAGCGAAAGATAGTATGGGCATCCTAGGTACTGGATATGCAGGTGAAAGGTGACTACAAAAAATGACTACCGTGAGGATAAAGAAACGATGGATTGAATTTCGGAAGGTATAGACAACAAAGATGCTTGAAGTTGCACAGCGCCCATATCAAATGCCGCTCGCGGCATCCCATAGACAACACTCGAGGACTCATCTTGCCCGATGGTATAAGCACCCTTTTGCCGCATAGAAAGTAAGCCGCGTGCTCCATCCGCGCCCATGCCGGTTAAAATCACGCCAATGGCCAGAGGACCCACGGATTTTGCCACCGCATGAAAGAGAACATCGACAGAAGGGCGATGCCCATTGACCCGGTCATCTTTCGTACACTCAATGTGCAATTGATCTCCTAAAGGCATAACAACCATGTGCTGGTCACCAGGAGCTACGTAAGCATGACCGTCTTCGATTATGTCGCCTGTCTGTGCTTCTTTAGTCACAATATCTGTCTGCGCGTTAAGGCGTTCTGCAAAACGCCTGGAAAAACCCGGGGGAATGTGCTGAACGATAACAATACCAGGCAAAGTGTTCGGCAAACGCCGCAGCACCTGATAGATAGCTTCAGTGCCTCCAGTGGAAGCACCGATTGCAATAAGGCGCATTTGTCGGACAGTAGTCCCTTGTTGCAACCAATCTTTCAGGTGGTGCACAAAATCCCGCACACTCTGTGGTGAATACATATCAGGTTGGACAAGAACCTGAAAAGCACCGAGAGAAGCGACTCTGTTACCCTCTTGCACAGATGGTACGACAACGATAAAAGGGACTGACAAAACGTCAAGGGTATGTTGTATGGAAAGTAGATTAATCCAAATACCCTGCCGTAACCAAACGATCACTTTATCCACAGTTTTCTTTTGCAAAGTGCTTTTCGCATGCAACCAGCTATCTTCGACAGTTTCTATATGGGCATAGGTCAATTGCCCTAAGCCTCGAACAAGAATTTCGCGATGTATGCGATCATCCACAATAATGAGCAAACGGTCACCGCGAATCGTTTCCATGTGGATTCCCCCATTACTAAACCGATCATATTACCCGGTATACCTTAACATATGTCTGTCCCAAGGTGGTATAGCATGCGTCAACGACGCTTCTTTACCTTCCCTTTCGTACGCAACTGCCTAGACTTTGATGGTGCGTTTGCCTTCACTCCTTTTGACCGCATGGTAGGAGCTGGCGAAATTTCTTGTTTTGATTGTTCTATCAGTGCCTGAGTCTTTTTTTTCTTTTTTATCCATATCAGTTGAGCCAGTTTAGTAAACGGAGTCAATGTTTTTTTGCCCAAATCTGTAATCGTACAATACCAATACAGCATGCGTAAGGATGGCATGTTACGTAGTCCCCTTTGCACAAGTGTTTGATGTACAATATGCACAAAATGGATTTGGCTCTCACATGACTGATCTACCAAAAAAATCCGATATATTGACAAGCTTAAATCGGATTTGAGTTCTTTTAACGATTTGCTATCGGAACATTCGTTTGCGTGGGATCCAACAGGTGCGTCGCCGCCAAACTGGATGTATCCGTTGTAAATTCACTCGTAATGCCCGTATCCACTGCACCTTGTGAATCGTTGTTCCAGGTCGGATCTATGACCATCCAAGTCGAACCCGTGTAGGCTTGCAACCAAGCATGTGCATCCGCCGCGACGTTTGCATCTTTTGCAGGTGGAGTCGTCCACGCATCATTCGCGTAGCCCCCGAGCGTTTGTACAGGGACACCAATCGATTGCAACAAAGATGCCGTAAGTGTAGCGTAATCTTGACAGATACCAGTCCCGCTTTGCCAAGATGAAAGATTGTCTACATAGCGATAATTCGGTGAGAAACCTTGTGCATTGATCTCTGCTTCTGCCGTGTCATAAACTAATGACTCACTCACGTAATTCGATACAGCAGCAATAGCCGTTGGCATGCTCGGGGAGTTCTCAAGAATTCTACTTGCAACATCAGAAAACCGCGTGCTCATCGTATAGTCGCCTTGTGATGATGCTAATAAAGCTGTTTGCAGCGTATCCGGCGTTTGCGCCGACACGGTCACATCATAAGAACTGCCGGGCACAAGATATTGTGTTGCGTTGGTGTCAGCCGCTTTGGTTAACGCCTGCAGATACTTTGGAAATAAAGTTACCTGAACTTTCCCAGCAAAAGGCGATCTCACTTCTCCAGAAAATTTTCCATCCACAACAGGTAACCGATAATCCCAACTATTCGCCGTGTTGGTTAGCGATTGTATATCTACCGTGATACTGGAAATAGGCAGTGACGTATTACCTTTGATAGGTATCCAGTCACCTACCGCATCATATGGCGTAAACGTAACATTCGATGCTGTAATCGACGAAGGTGTCGTCAGTTGTGATGGGAGTGTGGTGATACCAGAAAGTATCTGAGGAACATGAAACGGTTGCGACGGTAGTTGCGAAAACCCGACAATAATCACTAGTGGCACACTGTACTCATTGCCGTTTTGCGCCTGCACAGTATAAATGCCTGGCTTTTGTGCTATAAAATCCGCTTTTGACGTATCATATTGACCCATCGTCCAAGTCGTTGCACTCGGTGTAATCTGCGCATCGGGACTATTGACCGTCCATGTGGTTAAACTGGGTTTGACGTTAGCCGAATTATTGTAAGCAAAAAGATATAACTTCTGCGACGGTTCAACAGACAATAAAGAACTATCTTGGCTAGAACCTGAAGGATCATTCGTTTGGGCAGATACATACAAATCTTTGCCTGCTCTTGCCCACATAAAAGCGTCATCCGTGACGGAATTTGGTGAAGTCAATGAAGGCACATTTTGACCATCTATCACGCGTGACGTTGCATTGTAGGCGATCGCAGGTTCCGCCATGTTCGCTTGGACGTCGCCGCTTGACAACGTCGTTCCCGATGACGACACAGATGTAGGACCTGTTTGAACTGGCAACAGATCCCACACGCCGTTTTTCCATGTACTTTGTATAGCAAGATACTTAAGCACGTGCATGACATAATAAATCGGCATATACGTCGTGCGTACACCAGACACCGGATCTGTCATAATCACCGAAGGGGCGTCAGAAGCAAGGACATGATTCACGTAGATAGGTGTATAACGGTGCGATGTCACGGGTATTGCCGTAGCAGCGGATGCCGTGATCGCCCAGCCTTTTTGTACGCCATTCCAGTGGTTCGCGATGGATAGCTTATTGAGAGCTTGCATAACATACCAAATTGGCATGTATGTTGTTCCATGAAGTACAAAACTGTACGGATGAAACATAGGCTGTCCTTCTATCGCAATTTCCCGTTTCAAGATGGATTGGGCTACGTTTTTTGCAAGCACTATCCCACCTTGCGCGAACAACGTTGAACTAAGGGCCATTGTTATAAAAGCGATGCCGATCCTATGAAACTTCATCCCGTCACTCCCTAAACAATATGTCGATTAATACTACCGTCGACAAACTTTCTTTGTCTAGCGATCGTGACTAAAATAATCTTTAAAGTTGCTCTCGAAGGCGTGGAAATAAAATGTTATTTTCTAAGTGCACATGGCGAAAAGTGTCCTCTTCCACCTGCTCAAGTTTCTCATACGTATATTGATACGTCGCACAACCATCTTCTGGCACAGCATAGTTCGCTGTCACCTCATTGATCTCCCGTAGCAAGTTACCCACTGACTCATGCTCCGATTCCAATTCATCGATTTTTTTCAAAGCCTGCACAAGCGCATCACGATCACCGGTTTTTTCAAAGGCAATGATCTGAGGAAACACGGATTCTTCCTCTTTAATGAGGTGAGCTTCCATATCCATCTTAAATGTATTAAACAAACGATGCACTTGACGCAACTCTTCGCCATGATGTTCACCATGAACACGCAAAATCTTTGCTGTCAATTCACCCAAAACAGGCATCGTTTTTTGCAAATATGCATGATGATTGGTCAGTATATACTCGATCATGGTCGAGTAAGGCTCCGTGTACCAATCATGCTCCTTATGGCCTTCTTCTATTGCCTTTTCATAGGCTGTATTGATTGTGCCAAGCAGACTGTCGGTACTTAACCCTTGCTCGGTTGCTGCTTCTTCTAGGGTACGTTGACCATGGCAGCAGTAATCAATTTTATGATCCTTAAAAATCGATCCGGCTACTGGAAAACGAGCTACGACGTCACCAAGTGTATCAAGAGCTTCAAACATCCTATTCATCTCCATCGTTCATAATTAACTTCTTATCGTGCTTTAACTTTAGCCCATTTGAAATTTTACGTGGTGATGTATATCACACCGTATATTTGCACTCCGTCAAGACTATATTTAGACCAACATCATGAGTAATCATAACTAGTTCTTTTCATAGTCTTCTAAATGTGATACTATTTTTGTAAACGGTTTCAAATATTCCATGAAGGGAGTGAGACAGTTATTCGCGACTTCACCACGATAAGCTAGCCATGGCAGGACGTCTCTACGAAAGATCACTGAGAGGGGCAACTTACATGAGTGAAATCAAATCTTCCTTAGCTGATCCAGGACCGCTTGGCCTAGCTGGATTTGGCTTGACGACAGTCGTACTTAGTTTGCTCAATGCACATTTTGTCTCATCGCAAGTTATGGGCGTTGTATTACCGCTCGCCCTCGCTTATGGGGGATTTGCGCAATTGTTGGCAGGTATGTGGGAATTTCGCAAAGGCAATACGTTTGGTGCAACGGCATTCACTTCATATGGAGCGTTTTGGATATCATTTTATTTTTTAGTCAATAACATCGCCTCTCTTGGCGCATCTGCCGGACAAGGTGTTGGCGTGTACCTCTTGATGTGGGGTGTGTTCACGCTTTATATGATGTTTGGCAGTCTGTATACCAACCGCGCTTTATTCCTTGTCTTTCTATTTTTGACGGTGACCTTCTTTCTCTTGGCCATTGCCAACTTTTCTGGATCGACAACCGTTTTAGGAGGAATTTTTGGTTTGGTGACAGGTATCTTAGCGTTGTATACATCCGCAGCTGGCATTATTAATACATCCGCCAACAAAACCGTGTTACCCCTTGGTAGAAGCCCGCTTCAGCCTCGCAATTAAATTTTATGTTGTGTCAAATCGCAGCGACATGTACTTTACTGTCGCTGCGATTTTGGCATGGTTTTTGATGTGTTCGATCACGCCAACTGCTCAGTCAAAAAAACGACCATTTGTGACTGTGATGTGATCGATAGCAAGCCTTCCACGAAATCATCGTGCATCAGTTTTCGTGCAAGTTGCGCAAGGATCTGAAGATGGTCATTGTGGCTTTGTTCGGGGACAAGAATCATAAATAAAGCCTGAACCGGTTGATCATCCATCGCCTTCCACTCGATCTTATTTTGCAACCGAGCAAAAAGCAAAGTCGGTTCAGAAACGGCGTCACATTTGCCATGAGGTATGGCAATCCCCTTACCAAATCCTGTCGTTCCCTCTTCCTCGCGGTGCAACACGGCGTCGACCACTTGTGATACGGAAGTCACACGTCCTGCCTTTTCAGCATGATTGACTAAAACTTCAATAACTTCCTTTTGTGTCGTACCCGAAACATTAAAGAGTACAAATTGTTCTTCGATCATCAGAGATCTGTCCCTTCGTGACATCCTAGATAGTTGCGTTGACACCGCTTACTATAACGAATATAATGAGCTCATTCAAGCACAAATGATCAATAACATCCATATTCGAGCATGGAAGTGATAACTTTTGTTTGCCGATGAACGCAAAACCAGGATATTATTTTTACTCAGTCAGTCGCAAAGTATCCTCGTGTCTGACGCAGCAACTTCCTTAGGGGTCTCGGAAACTACGATTCGTAGAGACTTACAGGATCTTGAGGAACAGGGTCTGCTCAAACGCACGCATGGTGGGGCTATTGCCTTAGAAATGGCATCTTTTGAGCCATCCATGATCGAGAAGGCTGATTTCCATGCCGAACAAAAGATGCAGATTGCAAAACAAGCTGTTGCCATGGTGCAAAAAGGGGACACGCTACTACTTGACTCGGGCACGACAACGTTACAAATGGCTCGAATTCTACCCGATCAAGATTTGACAGTTGTCACCAATAGTCTACCCATCGGATCAGAACTAGCCCGACGCAAAAACATCAAGCTGATTATGTTAGGTGGCGAGCTGCGCAGCAATACAGAAGCTTTAGTGGGCGCTTTTTGTGAAATGATGCTGCAAACCATTCATGTCGATAAAGTATTTCTTGGCGCTAACGGCATTGATCCTTCTCGAGGTGTTACGACGCCAAATATTGCAGAGGCCAGTATAAAACGCGCGATGGTTCAGGCAGGACGTCAAATTATCCTTGTAGCCGATCACAGTAAGTTTGGGCAAATTCATTTCGCCAAGATATGCGACATCAGGGACATATCATGCATCATCACCGATGAATTGCCTAATGCGGAGTATATGTCACTTTTTTTCAAACAAAACGTTGCTTTACGCACATCATTGTCAGACACAGGGGTGGAAGATGGATGATCACAACAGTCACACTCAATCCTGCTGTGGATATGTTTTTTGCCGTGGATTCACTCGTCCCAGGCTCATTGCACCGAGTAAATGAAATGGTGCAACAACCTGGGGGCAAGGGAATTAATGTCGCCAAAGCTTTGAAATCTTTTGGCATTTCGTCCGTGAGTACAGGATTCCTTGGTGGAAGCCACGGTCGATTTATTCGCGAACAGTTACAGGTTATGGGCTTAGTGGAACGCTTTATTGAAGTGCCTTTTGACACACGTGTCAATGTCAAAATTCTGGGTTCCAACGCACAATTAACGGAACTCAATGGCGTCCAGGCAAATGTTCCTAATGAAAAAGCCTGGCGGCATTTAGAGGACGAACTAGTAGCATCGGCCAAACCAGATTCATGGGTTAGCTTATGCGGCAGTCTTCCAGCTAACTGTGATGTGACTTGGTACAACAAGATGATTCACAAAATTAAAGCCCGTGGTGCCCATGTTTTGCTCGATGCAAGTGATGAACCGCTACGCTCAGGCATACTCGCTGGCCCTGACATGGTCAAACCTAACACGCAAGAACTTAGTCAATTCGTTCATCGAGAACTCACGACCCTTGAGGAGGTGGTCGACGCAGCCTATGAGATCGTTGATCAAGGGGTATCCCTCGTCATCGTTTCCATGGGGCCTGATGGTCTAATCGCTGTCACGAAAGACGCCATATATAAAGTTACTGTCCCACCTGTGCATGTTGTCTCGTCTGTCGGTGCGGGAGATACGCTTGTCGCTGGATTGCTTTATGGTCAGGTACACCGTCTTTCCTTAGCAGAAACGTTGCGTTTTGCTGCTGCAGCAGGGACAGCTGCCGTAAGTCAGATCGGTGTAACACAGCCTAAAATCACGCACGTTGACGATATTTTGACGAACGTAAAAGTAACGTTACTTGATAAAAAGGAGGTTTTACAATGAAATTCGTTGCCATTACAGCCTGTCCAACAGGTATTGCACACACCTTTATGGCAGAAGAGGCACTCAAGCAAACAGCCAAGACATTGGGCTATGACGTCAAGGTAGAAACCCAAGGTGCAAGTGGAACTGAAAATGTCTTAAGTGACGAAGACATTCGCACCGCTGACGCTGTGATTATCGCTGCTGATAAAACCGTTGATTTAACGAGATTTGCTGGTAAGCGTTTACTCGAGACTTCTGTCTCAAGCGCGATAAAATCCCCCACAACTTTATTTGAACAGTCTCTTAAACAACCCATATATGGAGATACTACAAGTGACTATTTGGACAAAGTACAGCAGCTAAAATCTGAGAAAAAAGCTCATACACCCGCTTTTTATCGCCACCTGATGAATGGTGTTTCGCACATGTTACCACTTGTCGTAGCAGGTGGTATTTTCATCGCTGTATCTTTTGCGATCGACATTAATGGCAATAATCCCTTATCCGCTGCTTTCATGAATATTGGTGGTAAATCTGCATTTGCATTATTTGTTCCGATATTAGCAGCCTTTATAGCACAATCAATCGCTGATCGACCTGGTTTTGCACCTGGACTCGTTGGAGGCTGGATCGGTACCCAAGGGTTTATGTATGGTAGTCCAAACGCAAGCGCCGGCTACTTGGGCGGTATTATCGCCGGATTTCTGGCGGGCTATATCACCTTAGCTCTCAAGAAGGGCATTCGCCTACCACGAACTTTTGAAGGACTCAAACCCGTACTCATTTTACCCGTACTTTCTGTCGGTATCGTAGGATTTCTTATGATTTACGTCTTGGGTAAACCGATCGCCTTCGTCATGCAGGCAATGACAAATGGTTTACAGCATATCGGTGCCACGGGATCGATTGGCCTCGGGCTTCTCCTTGGTGCGATGATGGCGTTTGATATGGGCGGTCCTGTCAACAAAGTGGCCTACTTCTTTGCCGTCGGCTTGCTCGGTGCGCACACCGCTGAGTCCGAAGTCATCATGGCAGCTGTCATGGGCGCTGGCATGGTACCCCCGCTTGGTCTGGCCCTCGCTACATTTATCAATAAACGCAAATTTCATCAAGAAGAGCGTGATGCAGGAAAAGCAGCTGCCATACTTGGTATTTGCTTCATCACGGAAGGCGCCATACCTTTTGCATCGAATGATCCCTTGCGTGTTATTCCGTCGATCGTCATTGGATCTGCGATCACGGGTGCTTTATCGATGCTGTTTCACGCAACGTCACCTGCCCCACACGGAGGAATTTTCGTCTTTTGGCTGATAGGCAACTGGCCAATGTACACGCTATCGATCCTTATCGGAGCGATCATTACAGCTATCATCGTCCTTGTGCTAAAGCGCAATGTGGATGCAACGGTACCAAACGCAAAACAATTTGCCGCTATTCGCTAATCGTTTCTTCGTTACTCGTCACCCTTGGTGCTACTTCTCTCGCACCGAGGATGACGAGTACACCAATCACTTCACATGATGCAATAACAACGGCCATCGGCCCAATTCGTTTGACTTCCACCTAACTGATTAATACCCCGCCGCTGCCCCAGCATTTTTACCTTGGCTCTGCATGGCAACTAAGGAAGACCAAGAGATAAAACCGAACCGAATAATACTAACTGATCTGCAATGACAGGCAAGGACGGAAGATACATATCAATTGATAAAGTGGTAAAGACCTTGACCGACCACTAATTTATTTATATAGTATAAATACTTCTCAGGTGAAACATTATATACAGCAAATGCTATATCAAGGAGTGAGTTGCTATGTCAATCGACATCGATGCTCTTGGTGATCGATTTGATGCAACCTTTTTTGCTTTGATCCAGAACTTAGGCCCGCAACTGATTTTGCGTGCGGGGCTTGGATTAACGCCAGGGCAAGTATTTATGTTGCATTTCATCGATCAGCAAGGCCACTGCAGTGTATCGAATCTTGCCGACAGGATGGATGTCAATCCAAGTGCGATTACCGTCATGCTCGACCGCTTGGAAGGTCATCATTTCGTCATCCGTTCGCGCAATCAAACCGATCGTCGCGTCGTCACGGTCTCCGTGACGGATGAAGGTAAAACTGCCTTAGCCAAAGTCATGAAGGCTCGTAAAAAGATCATGTTGTATTGTTTATCGCAGTTGCCTGACGAGGAACTCAACACCCTGGTCGATTCCTTAGAAAAACTAGCTAAGGTCTCAAGCAAATTGGACATCAGGATAATACTCGACTCGTAGAAAAGAAAGGGACGATCAAGCGATGGCATCCGTCGATGCGCTGAATTCTTCGATTCAATCAACGAACCGCATTACAGGCACGAGAAAGTGGTGGGCCCTAGCTACTGTACTTTTAACGATGTTTTTCTCCTCAATGGATCAAACCGTCGTCTCTACTGCCTTACCAACCATCATCGGTGACCTGCATGGATTTAACCTATATGCTTGGGTATTTAGCGCTTATATGATGACCTCATCCGTGACCGTTCCTATTTACGGAAAACTATCTGATGTGTTTGGGCGTAAGCCATTTTATTTATTTGGCCTGATTACGTTTGCTGTAGGATCGGCTGTATCTGGTTTATCGCATAGTATGTTTGAGTTAATTTTGGCACGAGCGTTTCAAGGTATTGGCGCCGGCGCCATGATGAGTATGCCGCGCGCGACCATCGGTGATATCTTTGATCCCAAAGAGCGTGGTAGATGGATGGGCGTCATGGGTGCCGTATTTGGACTGGCAAGCATCATTGGCCCTACGCTTGGTGGCTGGATCACAGATACGTTATCGTGGCGTTGGGTATTTTACATTAACCTGCCATTTGCGATACTTGCTATTATCGGTGTGCTTTTCACCTTGCCAAAAGTTCGTACAGATCATCAAGTGAAGCTTGACTGGTTAGGATCTCTTATTCTCGTCGCTGGCTTAATTCCCATCTTGCTTGGTTTCACATGGGCAGGTTCAAAATACGCTTGGGGCTCACCAATCGAACTGTCCCTGTTTATCGGTGGTCTGGTTCTTATTGTGCTATTTATCCTTTGGGAACGTAAAGCCAGTGATCCTGTACTCACTCCTGTGTTATTTAAAAACCGCATCTTCACGACATCACTTATTCTAAGCGTTTTGGTCGGTATGACGATGTTTGGCAGCATCATGTTTTTACCTGTTTACGTTCAGGGCGTGATTGGACTTAATGCCCAAGGCAGTGGATGGGTCATGGCGCCAATGATGATCAGTTTTATTATCGGGAGCATCATATCAGGTCAGTTTATGTCAAAAACCGGACGATATCGGTCACTTGCATGGGTCAGCGGCATTGTGATCGTGCTAGGTTCTTATCTGCTCAATCAATTGGGAATCAACACGTCATGGTCTACCGTTGTCGTAGACATGGTGGTTCTTGGTTTAGGTATCGGTGCCTTGATGCCGCTTATGAACGTTGCCGTGCAAAATGCTTTTCCGTACAAAATGATGGGAACTGTAAACTCGACACAACAGTTTGTCAGTTCACTCGGTGGTGTCATTGCGTCTGCGATCTTTGGTTCCGTGCTAAACAAAGCATTTCAGAATAAGTTATCCAGCACATTACCTGCCTCCTTGCATCAAATGTCAAGCAAATTGGCAAGTGTTAGTCCACAGTCCTTGTTAACCAAACAAGCACAAGGAATGATTCAATCGCAATTCAGTAAATTGGGTGCTGCGGGAAATGTGATGTATACAGAACTCATGAAGGCTGTCAAAACGTCACTTACATTTGGTATCCATCAACTCTTTGCTGTTGGTCTTGTATTTGCTGTGCTGTGTTTTATTGGAACTTTTTTTCTTCCTGAAGCGCAATTAAAAGGACAGGAATACTTCGAGTCGAAAGCCAAATGAGCACAAAGGTAAAGGCAGATCATCGCTATCTTGTTCTTGTCACGGTAAGTAAATGAAATGAACAAGGGATCAGTCACCAACTGATCCCTTGTTACAGAGTATTACCTTACTTCCACACTCACCAAACAAAGTCTGCGCAACAGATTCATAGCCACCTGATGCAATCCACGGGAAAGCATAAGACCTTTTTGCTCATCAGAACAAAAGTAAGCCCAAGCCGTATCATCAAGTTGTAGATAGCGGCATCCCACATCATAAAATGCACGAATCGCCTTTTCATACGTGCGGCCTAGATCCTCGAAGAATTCCTCGTCGTTAGGATACACCTGTTTATCGACTTCGCCGCGAAAATGTAACATGCTTGAACTAGGTATCGTCATTTTTGCACTATGATCACCCGCTACACTTTGCAAATAGCGAAAATCCTCGAGCATCGGGTGATTTGTAAAATCAAGTTTACCAGTAACTTTAATCGTGTGCGATTTGGTTTGCGTATGGTGAAATTGTATGCCTTTTTCCGCATCGTAGCCAACCACGCGCGACGAAACTCACCTTCCGTGACTGCCTACCTGATCGGCGCGAAAAGGCGGCTTGTCCTGCCTCTATCGTATCACATGTAACCTTTTGTGAATTCATTCGTCGGGTATGATAGATGAGGAGGTCATCGTATGAACTTTAAGCAACCCTTCGTAATTGCTATAACGACATGTCTTGCTATTAGCCTTGTGACCATCAGCCCTTTCGCCATGGCTCTTACTGTGAGAAACAGCAAACCGAAAACCATCACAACATCATTTATTTTAACAAAGGCACCTGTCCTATCAGGCGTCTCCTTTGCTACGCCGACAGTCGGTTATCTCATCGCGAATCACGGCATTACAAAGACAACGGATGGTGGGCGCCATTTTACCCCAGTTTTCCCAGGAACTCATTCGTTGTACATGATCAAAGCCTACTCAAGTCTTGATGTCGTTGCCATGAGTGCCCATCATATCATCACATCGACCGACGGAGGCAGACGCTTTAGTGCGTATGGTTTACCGCAACAAAAAAATCAATCTTCCACTCTCATCAGCTCAGACTTCATCTCTCCGACTAACGGCTATGTCGTGGTTGGCAACTATGGTACGTCCACTGCACTTTTCAAAACCACCAACAAAGGTGCCGCTTGGCACAGAGTTAAGGCGCCAAAAGGAACTCTGGATGTAGGTTTCTCAGATAACCAACACGGTTGGCTCATCGCAAGCACTTCGTCAGGAGGTTATTTTTATCACACTGTAGACGCTGGATCGCACTGGTCGCTCACCAAACATATCACCGCGCAAATTTGGTCGTATGCGCAAGGAGCATCCATCTTTCCCGTCAACTCCACGACCGCTTACATGCAAGTGATCGGCCAGGGCGGCATGTCGCAAAGCTCTTTTACCTTATTTAAGACAACAAATGGCCGTACATGGTCACCTATACTTGGCACATCAACCGCTGGAGGTGGGCCTGCACCAGGTGTAGGCAATGGCAAAGTGGCGCAAGGACCAGGCTATGACGCAGGTCCTGTAGCTATCGTCGGTAATAAAACTATCTTCGTGTTAGGTGGCATGGAGGCAACTGGCCTTGGCACAGCAGAGCTTGCTGTCTCCCATAATGGCGGATCGTCATTTACCACCTATATGCCCATTTCAGGTGCCAATGGCACCCCATTTGGTTCATCGATGATGTCCTTTGTTAACGCAAAAGACGGTTGGCTTGTCAATGGCAATGTCTCCACACCTACGTTATTTCATACAACTAATGGTGGAATTACCTGGCATACCCTCTATCCCCATGCGCATGATTTTCCCGTGATGGGTGTCAGCTTTGTTAGCGCACAGCAGGGATTTGGCGTAGGTATCGTCGGAAACCGCGATCTTATCCTTACGACAAACAACGGTGGACGCAGTTTTAGCCCTTTATCGCACTTACCAGTAAAGCAGGACACAGCTTATCTTGGACCTTACTTTGGTCAGGGAATCTCTTTTATCAATACAAAAAGGGGATACGCCGTTGGCGGTAATCAGCAACTCTATGAAACACGAAATGGCGGGCGCACATGGCGCTTTGTAAAGACACCTAAGGGCGATGTCTTTAGCGTGTACTTTGTACATGGCACATTGCATGGCCAAATCGCAACGAGTACGCGTAATTATGTTACGATAAACGGTGGTGCGACTTGGAAAATCGGACCTGGG
>DAHWJX010000136.1:0-24328 GCA_027343965.1 Caryophanales bacterium
CGTCAAGGTCAGGTCGTATTTTCCAGGAAAGTACGCCTAGAAAATCTCCACCTTTCCCTTGACTTCACCGACTGAGCGCTAGTGTATTGCCATTGACCAGCATTACGAGTTTCGTGACTAAACTAAATTTGACAATTCCAAGATACCAAATACCTGGAACGAACAGTGCTCAAGCGATTGATCGGACTCGCGAAGCAGGCGTCAGGGGAGTACCGGGATACCGAGGAGGAGTGGCTGGACTTTCTTGGCATCGCGAGAAATCCGCAAAACGCCTGGGTGTACGGACCCCTCATTCTGCATGGGATAAACGAGAACGTAATCGACACGGACCAGTTCCCCGGGGGAGTCGGTTTGTCAAGTGCAACTATCCTCGCGCTTGATCGGGTGTCCACGAAAGCCCTTCGGGTTTTGACGATCGAAAACTTGACCAGTTACCACCAGTGGATTGGTACGCATACCACAGATGTTGCAGAGGAAGTCGTCATCTACACAGGCGGGTACCCTCATCGCATCCTGCAGGCGCTTTTACGCAAGTTGGCAAAAGGGATCGCTGGTACGCAGGTCGAGGTGTACCATTGGGGGGATATTGACCTGGGTGGCATTCGCATTTTCGAGTATTTGAAGCGTCATTTTTTCCCTGCACTGCGTCCGTTTCGAATGGGTGTTGAAACACTGCTCGCACACGAAGATGTAGCGGCTGCTATGAGTGACGATTACGCGGAGCAAGTGCGTCAAGTGTTACAGAATCCGCATTACGTGGATTGGAGGCCGGTACTCAATGAGATGCTCGCACGCGGCATTCGTCTTGAGCAGGAGAGTATTGGATAGGAACCCATTGTCGTGCTGACGGACCTGTTAATCTCCGGTAGTAGGCAATGTATAAACTCTACGAATTTCGCGTACATTACCATTAACGCGCATATCTGAGCTCTATTTTCTGGTGCGAAAAGTCTACGATTTTGCATGGCCGTGTGCATAGAAATGGGATTTTAGAACATGGAAAAGTGCCATAAACCCAATAAACTCAAGGCTTTATGAATCCATGAGTTGATGCAGTCGTTTGAGGGGCGTGTGAGGTAACTCGCACAGGTTCAAGTCCCGTCTTCGACACCATGCAAAAGCCTAACGGTCATTGAAACATTGATGCAATTGTCGTCAATGTTGTCAGTGACCGTTATTTGTTCAACAAAGTCAGAAATCATTGCCTTCTGTTCGTTTTCACTCTCAGAAAAAAGACGTGATTTTTGTTCGAGTAACACTGGTATGATCATACTTTCGGTTAGCTCCCTGATTCGGCTCAACTTAGATAGTCGACCTAGTTCATCTTGCAAATGGGTTCGATGTTGACTTGCTTCCTTTAACTTTTCCGAGACCAATGATTGATCGATTGTCCCTGCTCCGATAGTATCTAGCAATCTATCTATCCGTTCAGATAGTTCTTTAATCTCCTGCTTAATCGGATTTTCAATAGTTTGACTTGCACTTGTAGTATGAATATCGCTTGCCCCGTGCCCCGCTGTTGTATGTTGAGCCTCGATACGGTTCGCCACAACGACCACAGAATACTTTTCCGCTAAGTAGATAGTTAATCTTCGTTTTAATTTGTTCGGGTTTGTGCTTTATTTCAGATGAAACTTTTTGAACTCTGTCTCACAGGCCACGGTAAATGATGGCTGGAATCACGCCTTAAACTTGGTGTTGTTCTGATTCTGCACGCTTGCGGCTGTTGTTTCGCGTTCTATCTGGATTTTTAGCCTGTGTGACGTCCCACGTATAAATCCCGATGTACTTTTCGTTGCTAGACCATCCCCAGAAACTATTCTTCCCAAATTGTTTGTCTTCGTAAGTACGATAACCCATGTTATTTAGACCCTCGGCAATACGATTAAGGGGTACACCATTGGCAGCGCTTGTTGACCGTTTAGTACATCATGCTCACATCTTCGTCTTAATCTTCAAATCCTGAAGCGTGATGTTGTAATTCGGAATAAGCCCATTGACTTAAAAATTAGGTCTGGAAATCGATGGGGACAAAGTATCGATCCTTTCTCCCATTCGCTTCGATCAGCGAATGGGAGAAAGGATATGTTACCGTAAATCGGAAATACCCCACCGCATGGCTACGAAAATAGCGATGCCTCCAACCACACTTCCGACGTAGGCTGCATGAACCAAACCGATCGTTTGCGCCAGCCAGCCAAAAAGCGGAAAGACGATTATCATGAAAAGCGAGAATGCAGTTGAATTGAACGACAATAAGGTCGCTCGCTGACTGGATGGAACGATTCTGTTAAGTTCCTGATCAACAATGGGGTCTGTAAGATTACCGGCTGCGGATTGAAAAAGGTACCCTAGAGCCAGAATGATGCCGCCAGGAAGCCATGCAAACAGCGCCATACCCGCGATCGCAAGTAGGCTCGCCAATCTCATGGACCAAAAAATGCCGAACCTAGACACAACCTTCGACGCTGAGAGGGAAGAGATAGCGCCAAGTCCGTTTTCTGTAGCGCTAAGAATTCCGATACCAACGAGTGACCAACCATTGTGAAGCAATAGTGATTGACCATAAAACGCAAATGTTGCCACAAACCCGGAGAGTATAGCGCTTAACGTAATCCACTTCGTAAAGGTTCGACTCTCTTTGGCAAAGTGCAGACTGTGGCGCAGGATGGTAACGGCACTGTGCCGTTTTGTATCGTCGTTTGTGTCCGATACTTGCGCATTGTTTTGACGCTTATTTCTTGGCTCGCGGATGAAAAGCACTGTGATGAATGCCGCCACATTGGCCGCCATAAACGCAAGGTAGACGTACGGCCACGACCATGAAGCAAGCGACCCGCCGATCATTTCAGCGGCTCCCATGCTGATTAAGGCTACAGCAAATAAACGTCCAGAAATCTTAAGGTAGTTGTCACGCAAACCGGCCCACGCGGCTGACTCGTAGGCGATGGAGGAATCGCTGCCGTTAGCAAGCGTGATTTGTATACCTCTCGTTGCAAACGCCAGGGCCGCCAGCCAAAACCCATGCGCAAAAAGCGAAACACCTGAGTACACCACACCGAGCAAAGAACTTAATAGCAACGCAACTTTCCATCCGACGCGATCGGCAAAGATACCGAGAGGGACGTCTGTCATAAGGCATGTAACATGAAGAATGGCTTCTAGAAGGCCTATCTGAAAAAACGATAAACCTCTATGCTGCCAATAGATGAGCCACAACGCCCCATCAAACCATAATTTTGAGGCGCCTGTATAAGCGTAGAGTGCAGTTAAATTGCTTCGTCCAAGATCTTTTTGTGATTTCATGTGTTGTATCCCCCATGTCGTCCAAGTCAACGCAAAAAAAACCGCTTAGGATACGTTCCCTAAACGGCGACGTCACAGGCGTAGCACATGATCACAAGGAATGTTTACACTTCTATCCGTTGAGATCAAGCATGCTGCGTGAATAGCCGAAAAAGGACATACGTATCCCGTTTTGACTATCCATGGGCCCAAATTGGCGGATGAAATATTGCCAAGATGTTGGTTCCATCAGCATGCTCTCACTCCTTTCTTACTATCATTTTAGTATAACAGATCGTTGATAAATAAACAGTGGGTTACACATGTGACGAA
Source organism: Caryophanales bacterium (assembly GCA_027343965.1). GTDB lineage: Bacteria > Bacillota > Bacilli > Alicyclobacillales > SLC66 > JAKACU01. Next base: position 3,619 of record DAHWJX010000136.1, read on the forward strand.
AGTAACCTCAAATCATTAACCACAATAGCGCGGACGCCAGTCTCCCGGCAAATAGCAACCTCCTCATGAGTCGTCACCGTCCAAGCCATAACAGCGATGCCCGCATTTTGCACGCTTGATACCCACGATGAATCCAGCGAAGAAACGTGAGGATGCAGACTCGCGAGATGTAATCTTTGTGCCATTTCTAATGGTGGCCATAATCGCCCGTAAAATATGGCTCCAAGTGTGATATCAGGATCGAGTTTCCTCGCATGCGCTAGCATTTCATGATCAAAGGAAGATAACATTGTCCACGATTTCGCTGTGGCCTCTCGGATTTTTTGTACAACGATTTCGACAAGTTGATTTCTCGTTTGAGGTGATCCTTTCAATTCCACATTCAGAAACATTTGTGGCGGGCACCACGCCAAAACATCGTCGAGCCTTACAATAGGACTACCTACGAAACTAGATCCCTTCCATGATCCGGCATCTAGCGCTTGAAGGTCATGCCATGTCAACATGGCGATTGAACCTTCACCGTTTGTCGTTCGTTGGATGGTATCATCGTGCATCACGACCACTTGTTCATCTGCCGTCAGATGCACATCCAATTCGATCATATCAGCACCCATGGCCGCCGCGAGCTGAAAAGCGGCCATGGTGTTTTCAGGTGCCTGTTCGCTAGCACCACGATGGGCGACATGAATCTCGTCTACGCTTTGTTGCAGTAAAGTTGCTATGCGTGTTGTCTTCATTGTGCTTGTTGTAATGCCTGGTTAGCACTTTGCACGCCGTTTTGCAAGGCTTGATTGACTGGTTGATTGCTAAACATGATGCTATCCATTGCATTTTGCATGTATTGATATACTTGCAGATAGGACGGGGAGAGCGGTGCCTGTTTGGCAAATTGGAGTTCTGCCACCGGGATGCGATGATTCGGGTGTTTTTTATAATACGCAAGCATGCTAGGCGATGAGACGGCCGCCTTCTTCACAGGCAAGTAACCTGTTTGTTCGCTCCAGTAGCTGGTTTGTGCAGGTTGTGTGAACCACTCGATGAACTGGAATGCGGCTTGCTTAGCAGCAGCAGGCGCCTTGGCCATAATGACAGCATTGGCTCCACCCGTTGGAACAGCATATGCTTTGAATTTCGGAACGAAAGCTGCCTTATAGGAAACGCCCGTTTGCTTGATTTGTCCCATATCACCAGCTGAACCGATGTACATGGCCGTTCTTCCATGCCCAAAGTCTGTAATTGTTTGTGACCATTCGTTCGGGCCCGAGTTGACCATAAGTGTTCCTTGGTTTTTCATTTGTTGCCAAACTTGCATGCCAGCCTGTGCAGCAGGAGTAGCAAAAGTGGCTTTCGTAAGACTGGAATTCATCAATTGGCCACCATTTGACCAGACCAAGGATTCAAAAAACCACCATTGATTCACAGGTTCAAATCCATACACTTGCGTTTGTCCCTTTTTACGAACGGTGAGACGTTTGGCATCCTGTTCCAACTGGCTCCAGGTTGTAGGGGCCGAGTGAATACCAGCTTTGGCGAACAGCACCGGGTTGTAGTACAGCACCGGTACGCTACGATTAAAAGGAATACCATACGTGATCCCTTTATATGATGTGTTGTTTAAAAGTCCGGCGAGAAAATCACTTTTTTTGTCGCTGGCACTATGCGCCATCATGGTGTTCAGTGGTTGTAAAGCACCATTGGCGGCAAATAGAGGGGTCGAGTGTATCTCCAATTGCACCAAATCCGGTACTTTGTTGGCCGCTACAGCTGCAAGCAACTTTTCTTGCATCGGTCCGCCGCCTGAATAACTGCCCTCATAGACCGCATTGACATGGATATGGGGATGCGTTTTGTTAAACATCTCTACCATACTTTGTAAAACGTTCCCTAATTGACCTGACATGCCTTCCCAAAAGGACACTTGCACCGGTGCGGAAGCTGGCTTAGACGCTGCGCTTGCGTAAGATGCAGAACTGGCTGACATCATCAGTAATCCTAGTGTTGTTGCGATTGTAAACACGGCTATGGGTTGTTTTGCATGAAAAAGTTTCAATGTAATTCCTCCAAATAATTTGTCTAATGTTAGTCTTTGATTCCACTGTGTGCGACAGATTGCACGAGAAAACGTTGGCCACCCACAAACAGCAGGAGTGCGGGTATGGTGGCTAAAAGCGCACTTGCCATAAGTACATTCCAAGCCGTACCACTACCGTCATTGGCAACGAGGTAGGAAAGACCGACAGGCACTGTGCGCATTGCATCCGATTGTGTGATAATCAGTGGCCAAAAAAGGTCATTGTAGTGAAAGACGAAATTCAAAAACGCGACGGATAAGAGTGCTGATTTGCTCAGCGGCAAGACGATGCGCCACAGTATCCACAGATGGTGTGCGCCATCGATTTGCGCCGCGTCCAGTATGATCTGAGGTACCTGACGAAACGCCTGAATCAACCAGAATGTAGCAAATGCCGACCCGATAAACGGAATGATCAACGCCTGATACGAGTCAATCCAATTCACCTGCTTCATCATCAGAAACATCGGGATGAACGTGATCTGTGCCGGGATCATCAACGTGGATAAAATCATGCCATAGGCTATCTTTTTTCCACGAAATGGGATGCGGGCGATCGCATAGGCTGCCAAGGAGGCGGTGATCAATTGACCAATCACAATTGCGGTTGAGACGGCGATCGAATTAAAAATGTAGCGCAGAAAATTGGTTTGCTGCAAAGCCAGCAAAAAGTTGGACCACTTTGGTACGCTGGGCCATAGTTCGGGGGGATAATCAAAGACATGCTGATTGGATAGCAACGCCGTGTCGATCATCCACCAAAATGGAATGATAAATAGTACGCCAAATGCACTTAAAACAGCCCACTTTATGATGGAACGTACGTGCCATCGTCGAACGATGTGTGCTTGCGCTCTTTCTAGGGCCCCTTCAAGAATCACATCTGGTGATGTACCCATCGGCTCTCTCCCTTAAATTGTAAAAATGTAATCAAAAGTAAGAAGGCAAACAGCACCATCGCTGTAGCACCAGCACGACCGATATCAAAAAACTGAAATCCCTCTTGAAAGAGGTAATAGATGATGGTGGTGGTACTTTGCGCAGGTCCCCCTTGCGTCAGCACGTACACCTGATCAAATGACAGAAAGGAAAAAATGATGGACATCATGAGAATGAAAAATGTGGTGGGAGTAATCATTGGCAACGTGATATGCCATAGTTTCTGCCAACCACCCGCGCCATCTATGGCTGCTGATTCGTACAGATGCCGTGGTACTGATTGCAATCCATTAAGATATAGGATCACAAAATATCCTGTGAACTGCCATATGTACAGGAGCATGATGACAATTAGTGCTTCCCCTGGACTGCTGAGCCACGGTTGAGGAGAGAGGTGAAACATGCGCAAAAACATATTCACCAAACCGTGATGTGCTTCAAATAACCATGACCATGCAATCGCGCTTGCGACGGAGGGGACCACATAAGGCAGAAAAAACAAACTACGAAATATTCGATTCGCATTGAGACGATCTTGAAGCAGCAAGGCTAATACCAGGCTCAATGGCAGAATGATCACGGTAGTTCCAACAAGATAAAGGATGGTTCGTCCGACAGCATCCCAGAAATTTACATCTGAAAACACCGATATGTAGTTTTGAAAACCCACAAATTGAGGTATCGGATTGATAAGGTTCCACTTGAGCAGGCTCAAGTAGCCCACGTACCCTACAGATCCAATGCCGAAAATGCCAAGCAATAGAATTGTGGGCAACACGAATGCCCAACCTGTGATCGTCGTTCGCCCTACTGCAATCAAATGGTCAATGCGTGCTATCAATCGCACGTTATTTATCTCCTCCTCTTTCTGTCAGTTCCCATACTATCTCGCTATGGTAAATAATCGATGTAGGATATGTTAACGAATCATTGTTAGATTGTATTATTTGAACTAAAGAGCAGGCAAAATTGCTTGCGGTTGGCGCTGAGGAAGGTTTAATTATCTAAAAACAAGTAACGCAGTGGGTGATCCCACTGCGTTACGCGATTACTTTTCTATCGTTTCATAGTACCGCTTTTCTGTATGAGAATTAAACCATACTTGTTGCCTGATCCCCGTGGTTGGATTGCTACAGCAATCACAAGGATCAATACCTCGGCGAAAAAATAGGAGAAAATAAAGTTAAGCATGCTTATGCTTCATGTACAACAACATCGCTCCTTATAAAATCTGTCAACTTCGATAACGGATAGACGACGCTAGCATTACATGTAAACGTGCAAAATATATCTTGATTTTATCTATTTATAGTATGAGTAAACGTTATTACACTGAGGTCAATTCCCAAGGGTGGTGATCATGTGGATTTGACAAAAGTTAATTCAACTCTAGAGGTTCTGTTCCCATCACATGGTGAAGAAATATTTCATCGTATCGAACAGATCATCGATAATCATAAAAGTTCAACAAGCAACCGGAGGTGGTCAGCTAAACAGTCATCGCTTTCTGAGCGGGATATCACTTTAATCACATATGCAGATCAAGTTTATGAAAGCGGATATCGGCCATTAGTTTCCCTGCGAAGATTTCTAGACAAATATCTAAAGAATAACATCACATCAGTTCATATCTTGCCATTTTACCCCTACTCATCTGATGATGGGTTTTCGGTGATTGACTACAAGAGTGTCTCGGAGGATCTAGGCAACTGGGGAGATGTCCAATCACTAGGTGAATCGTTCCACTTAATGCTGGATGCGGTAATCAATCATGTGTCCATTAAACATCAATGGTTTCAATCATTCCTGAACTCTGACTCTCCATATGAGAATTATTTTATACAACAAGACTCAAACTTTGATATCCGTGCAGTGACACGACCAAGATCTACACCACTATTTCATTCCTTCGAAACAAAGTCAGGTTCGAAACAAATTTGGACGACGTTTAGCAGGGATCAAGTAGATCTTAATTTTAAAAATTCCGATGTTGTTTTTGCTTGTATCGACGTTTTGCTATTTTATGCTCAACAAGGTGCTTCCATCATACGGCTTGACGCAATAGGATATATATGGAAAGAAACGGGAACGAGTTGCTTAAACTTATCCCAAGCGCATTTGCTCGTGAAAATTTTTCGGTCAGTTCTGCATGAAACGTATCCGCATGTTCAGCTTATTACCGAAACGAACGTACCTCATGAAGAAAATATCGCGTATTTTGGTAATGGACAAGATGAGGCACAGATGGTTTACCAATTTTCCCTGGCACCACTTGTGTTGTATTCCTTTTTGTTTGGAAATGCTCTGGCATTAACGCAATGGGCAACAGATCTAGAGTTTCCTGAAACGGATGCCACAGTTTTTAATTTTCTGGCATCACACGATGGCATTGGGGTGCTTCCGGCACGAGGGTTTCTTAGCGACGAACAAATTGAAAACATGGTAGAGAAAGTGAATCAAAAAGGTGGACTAGTCTCTTATCGCGATACGGATAAAGGGAAGGTAACGTATGAAATCAATGCGACATGGTTGAGTGCTATTGCTGATCCTGATGAGCTACTTGAAATCCAGATAAAAAAGGTAGTGACAAGTTACGCTATCGCAATGTGTATGAAAGGGGTCCCTGGGATCTATATACACAGTATATTTGGTACACCTAACGATATGGCGGGATATCATTTCACAGGACATGCACGAACTGTGAACAGACGACGCTTGCGCATGGCAGAAGTGGAGACAGCCCTTGAAACACCGACTACGATGGCAGCGCAAATTTTCACACGGATGCAAGTGCTGTTTTCAGTCCGTACGGGTGAACCGCTATTTCATCCTCGCATGAAACAAATTATTTTACATCTTCACGAATCTGTCTTTGCGCTCATTCGATCAGACTCAACACAGAAGTCCAAAGTGATTTGCTTGCATAACGTTAGTTCGCTTTTTGTAGATGTCATGTTGGATGTAACAAAATTAGGTGCAACGAAATTTTCTGCTTGCAATCTAGTAACGAATGAACAATGTACGCTTGAAGGAACGGCTTTAATTACGTTGCAGGCTTACGATTTTATGTGGTTAAAACTTACGGAAAAGTAAGCTGGATCGAATGGAGGTTCTGCTTAGAAATGTCCGCCAAACGAGAGTTGCGTATAGGGATGATCGGTCATCGTTTTATGGGTCGTGTGCATAGCCATGCCTACCGTAATGTGGGCACATTCTTTGACGTGCCTTTTACGCCCATATTACAAGTAATTGCCGGGACAAACATCCAATCTGTTGAACAAGCCGCTCATACTTTGGGCTTTAAGGAAGCAGAATCTGACTGGCATCGTTTGATCGAACGCAATGATATAGATGTTATTGATATTGCAGCACCGAATGATATGCATGCTGCTATTGCCATTGCAGCAAGCCAAGCTGGTAAAGCAGTACTTTGTGAAAAACCATTGGCTATTAATCTCTCTGAAGCACAGACTATGTATCGAACGGTTGTTGCGCATGATACTGCCCATATGATCTGCCATAATTATCGGTTTGTTCCTGCAATACAATTAGCTCATGATTTGATTCAAGAAGGCCGACTTGGACAAATTCGGCAGATCAGGGCACACTATTTACAAGATTGGATGCTCGATCAACCACATAGATCTTCGTGGAGGTTTTCAAAAAGTCGCAGTGGATCTGGGGCGCTCGGCGATCTGGGAGCTCATAGTATTGACCTGGCACGATTTTTAGTGGGGGAATTTTCCGAAGTCGTTTCATTGCTCCACCAAGGCATTCGTGATGAAGTGGATTCTGTAGATGATAGTTGTATGTTTTTGGCAAATTTCCAAAGTGGAGCTACTGGAATTTTTGAAGCAACGAGGATGTCACCTGGCAATCGTAATAGCAATCGCATAGAAATCGATGGTGATAAGGGGTCGCTTCGCTGGGACTTAGAAAGCATGAACCTACTTCAATTATATCTTCATGAGGACGATGAAAAAATGCAGGGGTTTCGCACGATTCACTGCACATCTCCTGTTCATCCTTACGCTAGTCATTATTGGCCAGCTGGACATAGTATTGGCTATGAGACCACATTTATCACATTGATATCGCAATTTCTAATCGGAATTTCCCACGGACGTTGTCAGAGCCCTGATTTTTATGATGGATATAGAAATCAACTGATCTTGGATGCGGTTGAACGCTCAGCTGTTCATCATAGCTGGATGACGGTTCCACTATAAATTCGTGTAGCTAGAAACGAGGGTTATACCATGGGGTTCAAAGTTGTCGTTGCATCTGATTCCTTTAAAGGGAGTCTTAGCAGTGAAGATGTCATTCGGGCTGTAGAAAAAGCTGCAGCAAGTTTGGATCCAAGTATTATTGTGCAGGGTATTGCTATCGCAGATGGCGGAGAAGGAACCTTGGCTGCAATTGAACGAGCCGTATCGACGCGAAGATATGAATTCCTTGTGGAGGACTCTCTCGGCCGTAACTTGACTGCAGGCTACATTACAATCGGACAAACGGCCATCATTGAAATGGCTCAAGTATGTGGATTGACGCAATTAACAGAGCAGGAACGAAACCCTCTTTTTACAAGTAGCTATGGCCTGGGACAACTGATTGCACATGCACTAGATAATCCATTAGTGGGTTCCATTTCGATTGCCATTGGAGGTTCATCTACTAACGATGCTGGCGTAGGTATGGCTCAGGCGCTTGGCTTTGATGCAATGGATATGCAGGGTAATCCTATTGGCCGAGGTGGAATAAATTTAGGCGATTTACACCATTTTGATTGTGGAAATGTACATCCTCGGCTTCATAAAGTTCCGATCACTGTTATGTGCGACGTTCAAAATCCGCTCTTAGGCGAACAAGGTGCTACGCACGTCTATGCACCTCAAAAAGGTGCTACACTGGAAGCCATTTGCGTATTAGAACGCAATATGCGACATGTTGCAAAGAAATATTATGAGTTTGTGTTGCGGGATGTGGCCAATGTTCCCGGTTCTGGGGCCGCCGGTGGTACAGCAGCTGGACTTTTAACTTTTTGTGGTGCAACTTTAGTACCAGGAATTGATGTGATTTTAGATTTAGTTGAATTTGAACGTTTTATCGCCGATGCAGATCTAATTATTACCGGTGAAGGCCGAACTGATTCTCAAACAAAAAACGGGAAAGTTGTTCTTGGCGTAGCAAGACGTGCGTTACGATTGAAAAAAAGTGTAGTTTGCATTTCTGGTGCGCTCTCAGATGATATCGACTATCTCTATGGGTGTGGCGTTACTGCTGTATTTAGCCTGTGCACAGGACCTATGTCACAAGCCAATGCAATGAAAGATGCAGCAAATCTTCTTACGTTTGCAGCGAGCAACGTGCTACGTCTTTATCAAAGATCAATTCCGAAGTGAACATGGGGCGTAAAGTTCGAAATCTAGATTTCATTTTCAGATTGTTTAATCATTAACATGTATTTTATACAAATTAACCTTGATATTATCCATGGAGAAATCATTATAGTGATTTTATAATCTTATTAACAAAGCTATTTTAGAAATTTTTCGAGTGTTTTAATGATCTGTAAATTTCGGAAGGTGGTAGAAATACGTGCCAAAGCGATTAGTTGCAACAGCGCCACGGGTGGCCGAATTACTGGATTATACGGATCCATCACTAGAAGACACACAAGTGCGAGTTGCAATTTCTCATGCCAGTCCAAAACACGGGTCTGAATTAGCTGCATTTCGGGGAGAAAGCCCACATGATGAAGACTATTACGATGATGACTGGAAATTATTTTTACCGAGACAATCACAAAAAGGCGTTCCGTTTGGAGATTGGAATCTAGGGAATCAATGGGTTGGTATAGTGACCGAGGTAGGGGCGGGAATCGATGATGTTCAAGTTGGTGACCGGTTGTGTGGCTATGGAGGTATTCGTGAGACGCACCTTGTTACGGTGGGTAAGGATCAACGACTTAAGAAAATGCCTGTCGATATGCCTTGGCAAAATGCTGTATGTTTTGACCCTGCGCAATTTGCCCTTGGTGCCGTGAGAGATAGCGGACTAAAGCTTGGTGATACAGTTATCGTGGTTGGATTGGGTGCTATTGGCCAATTAGCAGTACAAATGTGCAAATTGGCTGGAGCTTCCCTCGTTATTGCGGTTGATCCCATTGCATCGCGTCGAGAAATTGCACGACTTGTCGGGGCTGACGTTGTCATGGATCCTGATACGATGGATGTGGGTTTCGAAGCTAAGAAATTGACAAATCATTTGGGTGTTGATGTGGTACTCGAAACAAGTGCACATTGGAAGGCATTACAACAGGCATTGCGAGGACTTGCCTATGGCGGAACCATTGCGTACGCAGGGTGGGCCCGTCCCTTTGGAGAAGGACTTGATTTAGGACGTGAAGCACATTTTAATGCTGGACAGATTGTTTTTTCAAGAGCTTGTAGCGAACCTAACCGGGATTATCCCCGGTGGTCATGGAAACGTATTCAGGATGAATGCTGGAGTTTATTACAATCGAACCAGTTGAATTGTCTACCATTGATTGAACCAGTTGTATCATTTGAAGATTGTGGATTTGCTTATATGGAACATGTCGACAGGCATCCTGAGACAAGTATTAAACTAGGAATTGTATTTCCATGACGGAAAAAAACGGCGTTTCACAGTTGCAAAATGAATATCTAACCTTTCTTCTTAGTCAGGCCCGAATTCAGGTAGTTGCCGTTGATATTCATGAAAGAACTGAAATGAGTACGTTTAATCGTAGCCGTCCTGAGTACGTCATGTCTTATCACAAAATGGGTAATGCAAACCTTCGCGTCAACAACAAGGTCTATGCAGTGACTCCAGGTACAGTAGTTCTTATACCGCCTAATGTTGCACATGATCATTATAAAACTTCTACGGAACGAACAGTTTTCATGTGGTGGCATTTTACGTATAAAATTTCTGGATCGTTGGACGTACTCAAATTTTTTAACTTTCCTTTAACGTTTCAACCGTTACTAGCAAATCGTTTTGAAAGTGTATTTAACGAATTTGTAGGAGCAACCAAGGATTCCAACCAGTTTCCCAAGGTATTGCTCAGAGAAGCAAAAGCACTGGAATTACTGTACTTATTACTTGAAAGCGCCATCAGGCAATCAATAACATCATTACAATTTAGCAATGATTCTGAACGATTTTTTCTTATTCTTTCTGATATGGTCAAGTGTCCGGAACAGAAATTTTCTCTATCCGAGTTGTCAGATCGGTTGCACCTTCATCCAACCTATGTAAGTAACCGTTTTCGAATGTTGTTTGGGAAATCTCTTGGGCAAGTTCAACGTGATCTGCGGATAGATAAAGCAAAAACGCTATTATCGACCACAAGTTTTTCCGTTGCAGAAGTTGCGGAGAATGTGGGTTTGCAAGGAAATTCGGAATTGACACGTATGTTTACGAGGTATGTGGGCTTGACGCCTTCTCAGTACCGAAACATTTCGACACGAGAGAGATGATCAGTATGGATTTTGGGGTTCAACTTAGAGCAAACTTTGGTACAACCTTTCTTGAACGAATTGAAACCTTAGCATCTGCCAAGATTTTTATCGCTGAAATTGACGGTAAGGATTTGCTCGATCAGCATTATGCTGTCATGGCCAGTGCAAAAGCTAATGATATTTCAATATCCACAGTAAGCGGTGGATATCGTGGCTGGATTGGTCACTTAGATAAAGAAATGCGTGATTATGCTTTAAATGATATCGAAGATATTTTAGATAAATGTGCTTTGATTGGCGCCAAGGGTATCGTTGTTCCGGCATCCTATGGTATGTACTCTACACGTTTAAATGCGAAAGTCGCTCCGCGTTCGCTACAAGAGGATGAATCCATTTTGCTGGATGGCCTAGCGAGATTACAGCGTAGGGCTGTGGAAACAGGAACCTATGTGTATTTGGAACCATTGAATCGCTATGAGGATTATATGCTCAATACTTTGGAACAAGCCGCCAAACTCATTGTTGATGGAGGATTTACGAATATTAAATTAACAGCTGATACGTTTCATATGAACATTGAGGAAAAAGATCCAGCACAAAGTATTCGAAATTGGCAGCATCTTATTGGCCATGTGCATGTGGCTGACACCAATAGACTACAACCTGGGCTTGGCCATTTTGATTTCAAGAAACTGTTTGTCGCATTAGAAGAAGTTCATTATGAAGGGACTGTTATTGTGGAATCTTCGTGGGAAGGGAATCTTCGTAACAGCCTTGAAACTTGTATGATCTACCTAAAAGCACAACATGAGAGGTGGTGATGGACAACTCGACAATTGTATTAACACATCAATGTAGTCAAACATTAAGGGGGTAATTACAAATGAAAAAGACAAAAACGACGATTGCAATTGTCTTGGGGTCTTCAACACTCTTACTGGGACTTCAGGTGTTAGGTGCTTCCGGGTTTCAAGGAGCACAAAAACATACAACACCAAGCATTAAGATCAAACTGTGGGATCAATTTACGGCTCCAGCCGATGCTAAGGTCATGCAAACGATTATCAATAATTTTGAGAAGTTGCATCCTAACATTTCAATCACACGTACTGCCATGCAAGATCAAAGTATGCAAGAAGTGATTAAGCCAGCCTTGATGAGCGGACAGGGTCCCGATCTATTCGCTTATGATACAGGGCCGGGATATCTAGGGGTACTTGCCAAGGATGGCCAACTGTTAAATATCACGTCGTATGCTAAGGCAAACGGATGGTATCAAAGATTCCCGCAGTGGATTTTGCATACCACTTCAATTAATGGTCAATTGTATGGTCTTGGAAATGAAGTTCAGGCTCTTGGCGTTTACTATAACAAGGCTATTTTCTCCAAGTACCATCTTGCTGTCCCCAAAACCTATGGCCAGTTTTTACATGTAGCTCAGGTGTTGAAAGATCATCATATGGTAGCACTTGAAGTGATGGATAAGGATCAATGGCCGGGATTTCACCTTGAAAGTGCATTTTATACAGCGATAGCTGGTCGTCAAGCGGTGCAAAATGTCATTGATCTAAAAACGAAGGCCGGTTGGAATCAACCCATTTTTGCACAGGCACTCAATGATCTGCGTCAACTGGTCGTTAAGGGATATACGAACCCATCGCCGCTTGCAGTTTCTTATGATAATGGTAACAATGCATTTATTGCAGGGAAGGCAGCCATGGATTTGACTGGCAGTTGGATGGTAACTGAATTGTATCAAAAAATGGGCAATAAGGTTGGATTCTTTCCGCTACCTCCTAAAAACCCATCACAACCTGATATAGCACCAGGTGGACTCGGCGGAGCCATGCTTATTTCCAAGCATACGAAAAATCCTGCCGCAGTTGAATCGTTCTTGAATTATATGCTGTCAAATCAAACATCATCGATTTGGTTGAATGATAATATGATTCCACCAAACAAGTCAGCAGCTAAAGCTCATATCAAGGATGCTAACCCCTTGTTCAAACAAGTGGTAAACGTCATTGACAATCCTGCAGGAATGTCATACAGCTTGGATGTACTCATGCCGCAGCAAGTCAATGATGTAACGCAAAATGATATTCAAGAAGTATTGGCAGGCACGATTTCGGGTCAGCAAGCTGTGGCTGATAAAGAAAATGCATTGAAACAAGCGATTGCAAGCGGTGCTTATTACTAAAAACCACCAATTGTACTCGTTATAACTACACGATTCCAGGATCGGATTGTGGTCCTTTCCTGGAATCTTCCATAAGGCGGTGATGGCATTGAGTATTTCCAACGAAATTTCCAATACACCTACGATTTCTTTACAAAAGAAAATTAAAAATTGGCTACGTATGCTCATGCCAATGGCGTTTATTTTACCTGCCTTAATTTTTTACCTTGTTTTTACCATATGGCCAATTATCGGGACATTTCGACTTAGCTTATTTACTTGGGATGGCGTAAGTAGCGTCATGCAATTTGTCGGCCTTAAAAACTATGCGACATTACTGTCCGACCCCTTATTTTGGGAATCATTTGGTCATAACATGATTTGGATTGTTGCCATGGTTTTAATTCCTGTGTCTTTAGGACTTATCTTTGCTTGGTTGCTTTCCTTGCCTGGTATTCGTGGTATCAGCTTTTTTCGAGTAACGTATTTTATGCCCGTCGTGATATCGCTCGTTGCAGTGGGCATCGTGTGGAACTGGATTTACGATCCAACCTTCGGTGTGCTCGATTCAACGTTGCGCTTTTTTGGCCTCAATTTTTTGGCCTTGCCTTGGTTAGGTGATCCTCAAACCGTACTAGGTGCGATTATAGTTGCAGCAAGTTGGACTTATTATGGTTTTTGCATGGTTATTTTTTTATCAGCCATGCAAGGTCTAGATCCAAGTTACTTTGAAGCTGCTAAATTAGAGGGTTGTAAAACATGGCAATCATTTATTTACATTACCATCCCACTTTTAAAAAATATCATTACCTTGGTTGTTCTCAATTCCCTTATCGCATCGTTTAAGGTTTTCGACATCGTGTACATCATGACGAACGGTGGACCATTTCATTCATCTGAAGTGATTGGAACGTATATGTATAGTGCGGCCTTTAGTAACAGTCAGGTAGGATACGGCTCGGCTATTTCAATTTTTCTAGCGCTTGTTATTGTGATCATTTCAGTCGTGTATATGCGCTTTGCCGAAAGAGAATAGGAGGATCACCATGAATAACACAAGGCTGACAGAGTTTAAGTTTCCAAGCGCTTCTCGTGTCGTTGTATATCTCGTTTTAATTATATTTGCATTTATATCAATAATACCTATTTTTTGGATGGTATTAGCTGCACTTAAGCCCCCTGCCGAAATTGCTTCCAATCCGTTTGGCTGGCCAACTAAACTTACTTTTGAGAATCTCGCGCAGGCTTGGACAGTTGGTAAGATGGGGCAATATTTTCTAAACAGTGTTATCGTGGCTGTACCGCGTGTTTTTGGGGTTTTGATATTATCTACCCTCGCAGGATATGCATTTGCAAAATTAAAATTCCCTGGTCGAAATAAGCTTTTCCTTTTTATGCTATTTGGTCTCATGGTACCTATCCAGGCGATGATCATCCCTTTGTATATGGACATGCAGGGATTGGGATTAATTAATACGTATTGGGCTATGATTTTGCCTTATTACGGGTTGTCTATGCCATTTGCTATATTCATGATGCGCGCCTTTTTTCGTGAATTACCCGATGAACTGATGGAAGCAGCCCGAATCGATGGATGCGGAAATTTTAGAGCCTTGTTATACGTTATGTTGCCACTTGTACTGCCCGCTATCTCTTCACTTTTAGTTTTTGAGTTCATGTGGTCATGGAATGATTTTTTAATTCCATTACTATTTGTATATACAGATTCATTACGAACATTGCCGCTTGGCCTCATGTACTTTTCAACACAGTATTCTACCAATCAGTCTCTGGTAGCTGCTGGTGTTGCCATTTCTACAATTCCAATTCTCATTATCTACTTTATTTTCCAGCGTAAGTTTATTCACGGTTTAACTGCCGGGGCTTTGAAATGAAGAAGGTTTAATTATCTAAAAAATAAGTAACGCAGTGGGTGATCCCCCTGCGTTACCAGGTTGTATACTTCATTGCTCATGGCAGGATGATCTCAGTTGAGATTTGGTGCTTGCGAAAAAACAAATGTGAATAGTATGCTTGGATTTCATCATCCTATTACGTATATCGACGTAACAGGTGTAAAGGATCCAGTCATCGGTAACTTCATTCCAACCTGGCAAGAGTTACGAGGCATAACATGGTTTATACCCCATCCTGATCAAGCAACCATTTTACTTGACGGAAAGCTAGTTCCTAACAATGTCATCGTAAGGACGAACGGAACGATCGGGATTTCATGGTATCCTACCGATACAATCGATTGGGCGGTAAACTTAGGCACCCCACAATATGAACTATTGATGCAAAAGATGTACAACTTGCTACTATGAATTGCTAGGATAGAAGCGGCTGCGGCGCAGGCGACATAGCCTGTAGGTTAGAGCAATGTTGCGTACGCTTGGCATTGACCAATACAAAGGATTGACAAACCCAACATTTCTTTACTTACTAGGACGTTGCTTAGATTTTATCATCAATGAAAAATTCGGGAACCGAAAACCATAGCGAAATGAGACAAAAGCAGCGATAAACAAAAGTAGCAAGTAGAAGATACGACCATAGGGAATGATCGTCGCCAAAAAATGGGTGCCGGCAAAGACGGCGATGAGCAACATCAGAAACATGCCTGTGATGGCTTGACTTTGTTGACCCGTTTGAAAAGGTTCAGAAAATGGAAGTTTCTTAGGCACGAGCCAAAAACAGATCATGGTGAAGATTAGCATTGACCAAAAGACGATCACCAAATCAGGGATGATGTGAATACCAAAGATACCAAGAAAAACAGCTGCATCAATAAGATAGATCGGTAAAGCTAAGCGCACGATCACCACTTTGATCATTGCTTTAAAGACAACTTCCCGGGTCAATCCTGGCGTTACAGCGTAGATCCAGGCAGCTTTATGTTGATTGGAATAGGGCAACATGAGTAGGATCGACGGGGTGAGTAAAGCACCAGCATAAATGGTGAGATACAACTTGCTTGTAGCAAGCGAAGCAATACCTACGGTAAATGCCGGATTGAGCAAGAAAACAAAAGGTAAGACGAGAGCCAAACCAAGTGACGGATAAACTTTTAGTTTGAAATCCCGTTCTCTAGCTGTCATGAGCGCAAGAAAATGAAAGATGGCCAACTCGGAAGCGCTCGTACATACGAGTTTTGCAGCGATTTCTGTAAAGACATGTCGACGTGCACGTCGTGACCCCGAATCATCGACAAGCTTTTGTAAGCTTCGTTCAAAGATAGGTGCCAAGGCTACGTAGATCCAAAAGGCAGCTAGAGGAACTAACCAAGCAAGACATGCCATCACGATCAGCAAAGTATGGGCATGAGACCCAAATAACCAAGCAAAGGAGGAAGCAAACCAGACAGGTGGTAAGAACAATTGCCACCATGCCGTATGGAAAATGATATGTGTTTGTAAGATACTAAACGACCGACCGACAAATTGGTAACCTACGACGAGGGTAATAGAAAGCGCGATTTGCACGTAATTGATTATATCTTTTAAGCGCTCCCCATCAAAAAGCCTCAAAATGAGCATGTATACAAAAGCCGTTGCCGCTATGATCATGCTATCCATAAGCAACAAGGTAACGATAAAATACAGAAAAAAAAGCACACCGTGAACAATAAGACTTGTGATCAATGTGGGAACAGTCACAGCCAGGGTAATCTGGCTAATGTAATATGAGACATGAATAATGCGCGCGAGACTCAATGTTTTTTTGTCGACTGGTTTTGTCCACAAAATACTATGGTCCCGAATATCGAGAAGCACGCTTGAAAAATCAGCAATCAATGCTGTCATAATGATGAACATGAAAATCGCAAATACGATGCTCATTGAGAAAAATACGTTTTGTAGCAAAGCGAAAGGGATCAAGAAAAGACCCAATAGGCCATACATAACGAGCGCCCGCAATGAATAGTTACGAGCCTGATCACTTTTTTCATTTCTTTTTGCACGTTGAAAAAGAGTTGGCACGCGGCGAGCATCCAGGGTGAGTTTGACCTGCAGGATCTTGCGCATGATTGGATAATTACAACCGAGTTTAGAGAATAGAAAGGAAAACCGATCGAGAAAGGTAAGAAGGAGATAATCTCGCATCATTACACCTCTTGTACGGTCGCGACAAATTCGCGAGCGATAGCTTCGTGTTGCTCAAAACCTGTGATTTGATTAAATATCTGTTCTAGAGAATCCTCATGTAATTTTTCTTTGAGTGCTTCAAAGGTGTCGTCGGCAACAATTTGCCCTGAGCGAAGAAGTAAGATGCGATCGCTGATTTTTTCTACGACATCCATAATGTGTGAGGAATAAAAGATAGTCTTTCCGTGTGCGGCGAGTTCAGCTAAAACATCTTTAACGATCATCACGCTATTGGCGTCAAGCCCACTGAGTGGTTCATCTAGAAATAAGAGATCAGGGTTATGTAATAAACTTGAGATGAGTAGTACTTTTTGCCGCATGCCTTTGGATAAGGAGGATAGGCGGGCTTCATACATGTGATCAAGATCAAATAAGTGCATTAGGGATTTTGCTTTACGATCAGCCCGCATTCTTTCCATACCGTACAATTCAGCAATAAACACAAGGTATTCTCTAGCTGTCAATGCATCATACATTTCTGCTGTTTCAGGAACATAGCCGATGCGCCCTTTAAAGGACAAATCACCTTTTGCGATATCTTTTCCAAAAAGCAGAATGGTCCCCGTGTAATTCGTCACAAGACCTAACATCGTCTTAATTGTGGTGCTTTTACCTGCTCCGTTAGGTCCGATATAGCCCACCACTTGCCCATAGGGAACATCAAGGTCAATACCTTGCAAAATGGTTTTTAAGCCATAGTTCAAGCGTAAATTTCGAATTGATATCGCTAGAGATGGTGATGGAGAATTCATTGTGTCACTCCTAAAAGTGCGCTTTCAAATCTCTTTGACTTTAGCATAGCTGTGCTTGGCTGGCTAGATTATTCATAAATTTTGCAGAACTAGTCGTACGATGGTACAATCGACCTATGCCTTTGTAGTACTTCAAATAAGGAGCATGATGGCCATGTTAACTAGAAAAAAAGTGTCAGTCATCGGTGCAGGATTTACCGGTGCCACTACTGCATTTCTGATTGCCTCAAAAGAACTCGCTGATGTCGTATTGCTTGATATTCCTCAGCTGGAGAATCCCACGAAGGGCAAAGCACTGGATATGTTTGAAGCGATGCCTGTTCTTGAGTCAGATGTCTCTGTAAGCGGTACCTCCAATTACGAAGATACAGCGAACTCAGATCTGGTGATTATTACCGCTGGTATCGCGCGCAAACCTGGTATGAGCCGTGATGATCTTGTCAGCACGAACTCTGGCATTGTCAAATCGGTAACTGAACAAGTCGTCAAATACTCTCCAAATTGCGTTTTGATCATCTTGAGTAACCCTGTTGATGCCATGACGTATGTAGCCTATAAAGCATCCGGATTTCCCAAAAATCGTGTCATTGGTCAAGCTGGTGTTCTTGATACCGCTCGTTTTAACACGTTTGTGGCACAAGAGCTTGGCGTATCTGTGCAAGACGTCCGCGGTTTTGTGATCGGCGTGCATGGTGATGATATGGTTCCGCTCGTACGGTATTCGACCGTAGGCGGAGTACCTTTAGAGAAGCTTTTATCAAAAGAACGCATCGATGCCATCGTAAAACGCACTGCAACAGGCGGCGGCGAAATCACCAATCTACTTGGGACAGGCAGTGCTTACTATGCTCCGGCTGCATCATTGTATCAAATGGCTGAAACTGTACTGAAAGACAAGCATCGGGTGTTGCCTTCGATTGCCTATCTTGAAGGCGAGTTTGGTTATCATGACTTATTTCTTGGAGTACCAACCGTGTTAGGTGCAAACGGTATTGAGAAAATTATTGATTTAGAATTATTACCCGAAGAAAAAGAAGCCTTAGATCGCTCGGCAGCATCTGTGCGCAGAGTTGTCTCTGTGATTACAGGAGCATAAGCCAAAGCGCACCACCATAATAGCTCATCCGTAAAGAGACCCGTGCATGGATAGAACATGCTCGGGTTTTTACGCATATCCTGAAGGCTAAAGGAGATGTGTGGTCATGGGCGAACCTACGATTAATCAACCATACGCTGTATATGGATCAGGCAAAATTGTTTATGGAGAAAATGTTTTTGTGGCTGAACATGCATGGTTTTCTTTACCTAACGATCAGGCGTGCATAACGATCGGAAATAATACACAAATCGGGCGATTTTTCAGTGCTTCGTGCGTCAAAGGAATTTCCATTGGTCATAGTTGCTTACTGGCTGAGCGAGTGTTTATCACCGACACAGGTCATGAATTCACCGATCCAGACAAGCTAATCTTGATCTCTGGCACTAAGGAGGGACAGCCTGTCGTGATAGAGGATGATGTCTGGATTGGTGTAGGTGTGTCTATCTTGCCTGGTGTTCACATCGGGCAGCATTGCGTTATCGGCGCAGGATCGGTAGTAACCAAAGATATCCCATCCTATTCAGTAGTCGCCGGGAATCCAGCGGGAGTTATCAAACGGTATGATTTTTCTGCGCAAAGCTGGGTCTCCGTATAATAGGGTAACGTCTTTTAGAAATCTTATAACGTACTGCAACGAGTGCACAATCCAATAGAGCTGGTACGACTGACCACCATGCGGTCACGTTGTCTTGAAAGGATAGGCCGACCATCAAGGCGATGAGAGCGGATAGCACAAAGGCAGCGTCGGCAGCCCAAAGCCGAATAAATACAAGTCCTGCTCCGATAGCACATAATGCTGCAACGACGATGCCTCCGCCGCCATCACCTTCAAGTTGTGGAATTTGATACATAGCCCCCGCGTGAGCAATCAGATAGGATTGATCAGCGACATAGATGGCGAATAAACTTGCGATAGCGCAAACAGCGACTTTCATACTTGTTATGACTTTCATTTTTCTCTGCTCCTTATGGCTTGTCCTTTTTGGCATATAGAGGTAACGTATGCGCTAAGGTGGCTATATATGATTATGCGGAGGTGAAGTAGTTGTACAAGGTTGTGGAAATGAATGCTGTCACAAAATCCTATGGAATGCGTAAAGCCGTATATGGAATGGATTTACTCATCGAAAAAGGAAGCGCAGTAGCTTTGCTAGGGCCAAACGGTGCAGGCAAAACAACGAGTATTGCTATGATGTTGGGATTGGCGCGTCCGACCTCTGGACGTGTGCAATTGTTTTCAGAAGACCCATCAAAAGCAATAGTCCATGAGAAAATTGGCGTCATGCTTCAGGATGTGAGTGTACCTGATCGGTTGACAGTACGCGAGACGATCGATTTATTTCGCGGCTTTTATCCAAGACCTCTAAGTGCGCAAAAGTTGCTACAAACCAGTGGACTGACTGAAGATGTTAAGACAATGGCTAGTAAATTATCCGGAGGAAAAACGCGCCGTTTACAATTTGCTCTCGCTTTAGCAGGAGATCCTGAGGTATTGTTTCTTGATGAACCGACGATGGGTATGGATGTTGCTTCTAGACGCACCTTTTGGGAAGAGTTGCGATTGTTTATTGCCGCTGGAAAAACGATGCTTTTGACGACTCACGATTTACAAGAAGCGGATTTGTTGGCTGATCGGGTAGTGGTGATGCAATCAGGTCAGATTATTGCGGATGCCGCCCCAGAGAAAATTAAGATGCAGTTTGGCGGTAGGCAGGTCTCCTTTGTAGTGGGTGATGCCGTTCTTCTTGAGGAACTTTCCACGTTGCCAGAGGTGACACAACTGCAAACGGTAGGACGAAAAGTGACATTATATACGCAAGATTCAGATGCACTCGTCAAAAGACTCATCCTAGCGCAGTGGGATATCCGGGATATTCAGATCACTGGTGGTGGGCTTGAAGATGCTTTTGTACGGTTAACGGAGCAAGATGCGCATAAGGAGGTTTTACGTTGAAACCGCTCATGGCGCAAGTCCGTTGCGAGTTATTGCGTACCTTTCGGGATCGTCGATTTTTTATCTTGACGTTAG
>DAHWJX010000144.1:0-10254 GCA_027343965.1 Caryophanales bacterium
CAACATCTCGGCTGGTTAAACAGCTATCAGGCGTTAATCATCCCATATACCGCGTTTAACCTACCCTTTTCCATCTGGGTCATGCGCACATATTTTGCAGGTATTCCCAAAGAATTAGATGAAGCTGCCAGAGTAGATGGAGCAGGGGTTTTAACGACTGTATTTCGAATTATTTTACCACTTGCAACACCTGGGTTATTTACAGGAGCCATTTTCACCTTCGTCGCCTGCTGGACAGAATTTTTCTTCTCACTCGTGTTTAACTCTGTGAATGCTTATCGCACCATTCCTGTTGGTATCGCCCTGTTTGGTGGGCAATTCACCATCCCATATGGTACGATGTTTGCAGGATCTACTGTGGCTGTGTTGCCAATCGTGATCCTTGTGCTCATTTTCCAAAAGTGGGTTGTCGCAGGACTTACAGCCGGGGCAGTAAAAGGATAACAACCGTCATCCCCTCGTCTGTTGTTGCGACCTCAGACAGGGGGAACACGCGTTGCCAGAGCAAACGCGCCAACAAAATTTTAACCGCGGTGCCTCATCGATGGTATCTGCGGTTTTTATATCCAAGGTACTGGGGATTCTTCTCATTGTACCCATGCAAAACCTTATTGGCGAATACGCCTTGGGCATTTATGGTATCGTATACCCTCTTTATACGATCATGTTAACATTATCCACCGCTGGGTTTCCTTTAGCTCTTTCCAAAACTATTAGCACCTTAACGGCGAAAGGGAAATACAAAGAAGCCAACAGCACCTTTTCCATCGTTGGCAGGTCTTTATTTATCTTTGGTTTTCTTGCCTTTTTCATCATGTGGTTTGGGGGTCCATGGTACGTTTCCTTGGTAGCACCTGGACAAAAGCTTGTCCATGATGCCATTCCTGCCTTACGTACCCTTGCCCCTGCTTTGTTACTTTTACCTCTCATGAGTGCGCAGCGTGGTTACCTACAAGGCAATCTACGTCTTGAACCTTCTGCCTCATCACAGGTCATCGAACAGATCGTGCGCGTTATTGTGGTTCTACTAGGCCTCATGGTTGGCCTCGATTTGGGATTAACCGCAGGGCCTATGGCGGCCATAGCGACCTTTGGCGCTACAGCAGGTGCCGTCGGCGGATTTCTTCTTCTTCGTGCCTCCGTTAAAAAGTTGCGCACCGAGACATTGCGTAAGAGTCGCTTTGAAAGCACACCAAAGTTGAAAACCTTGCCTGTCTTACGAAGTCTCCTTGCGTACTCCTTGCCTATTGTCTTAGGTACACTGGTGCTTCCTCTGTCGCAATCGATTGATGTATTCACCGTGCCAAGAGAACTCGTATTTGCTGGTGTTGCTACGGTCACCGCAACAGCAGAATTTGGTCGTTATACGCAAGAGGCACTGCGTTTGATTCAGTTGCCGTTATCATTTGCCACAGCCATCGGAGCTTCGATTCTACCCGCCATTAGCGGAGCTCTGGCTAAAGGCGATCAAAAGCAAGCGCGTCAACGATTAAATCGATCCTTGCGGATGACCGCCTTCATTATGATTCCTGCTGCCGTAGCTTTAGGGACATTTGCCGCACCTATTGACGTTACGTTATTTAAAAGTGCTCAGGGGGCGCAATTGATCGCACTTGCCGCTGTCATGAGTATTTTTAGCGGTCTTGAACTTGTAACGACATATATCTTACAAGGACATGATCGTTTTTATCAGCCTGTCTTTCATATGGTTGTAGGACTTGCCATCAAACTTATCGGCAATTTATTGCTTGTCCCAATGCTAGGCATAGGTGGCGCTGCCGTAGCAGGCATTATCGGATATGCAGTATCTTCGTGGATGAACATGGCATCCATTCGAAAGGTAACTATAACAGACGTTTCTTTTCCAAAGGTAGCATGGCGTTCACTTTTGTCTTCACTTGTATTGGGTGCCTGGCTTTACGCCCTTGAGCGGCTGTACCTTCTTTGGGGCATTACCTTTCATGCATCATCATCGCGTATGACGGCACTTCTCGCTGTCGTGATCGGTCTTGCCATCGGGGCCCCACTTTACATTATGGCATCGTTATGGTTTAAAGCGACCGACCGTGAGGAACTTAGCTCCATACCCATGGTCGGTCGGATCATCGCACGATGGATTTAGTGTGATTATAAAATCCACTTTTCGATCACAGCTAAGGCTGCTATGCCCGGTAAGCCAAGTACCCCAGCGACGCTAGCCGTGCCTATGTTGAGTGGCACATGGAGGTTGATCGATTTCCCTAAGTAGTCGACGACAAGTAACCCAACACACCCGATGAGGGCATTTTTTAAAAGGTATGAAACCACGGCACTAGGGCGGCGCACTACCTGTATGATAATCACAATTGTCACGAGTGCGCCCACCAAAAGCCCGATTATCCACGCAGTTGGCACAAGTCATCCCCTTCCTGGCGATCAAGGCCAGATACCGGTGCATGGTTCACTATAGTCTGCATATTGCCACGCAAATCAACGCCGATGCCTCGTCTTTTGGCAACACGTAACAATCCTTCATAGCGCCGTTCTGCTGCGATGAGTAAATAAATGGCGTCATCGACAGTTTCTTTCTCCGTTGCGTGATTAAAATGTTCCATAGCAATCAGCCAAGCGGTGTGTGCCTTGCCGATTTCATCGAGCAATTGTTCATCTTGACGAACCGCCCAGCTTTCGGACACTACACTTCCTTTTTGTCCTGGCACCGCCTGTCCCCCTACCATCGTGAGATAGTAGAGTATAGTCTTCGATCCGTGAGGTTATGCCTTAGAACAGATGCACTAGAGTGAAGGGCTGATTTTATTCAGCCCCTCCTCATCAAACCGTACGTGAGGTTTTCCCTCATACGGCTTTCCGATGTTCGTCATTCATGCGCTTTACGAATTACACAAGTGTAGACAGTCCACGTACTTTCGCGATCACGTTAATTTCACGATAGCTACTCATCCATCGTCGTCGTTGTCTCTTTTTGGCGTACCATTTCGCAAGTCGTTGTCCGATATAGTAATCGAGCTTTGCCATCATCTTTGTGCTATACGGGGTGTGGTAGTAATTTCGCCAGCCTCGTATCTTCGGATTCAACCATTGAACATGGTCTTCAATCGACTGCACACGTGCCTTCGGCGGCGCTAACCGCTCCTTGATGACATCTCGAATGTGCTGCTCGGCCTTCTTGCAGAGCCATTGCTGGGTTGTGTAATACACTTTCCCCTGCGATGTTTCTGCCTTCGTTTTACGATGGTGCATTCCCAGAAAGTCGAATCCTTCTTCGCCTGTCCATAATCCCACAATGCGTGTCTTGGTGGGATGAAGCGTAAGTTCTAACCGCTCCATAATGGCATAGATGAGATTGTGTGCCCGTTCTGCATCTCGCTTCGTCTTACACACAATCACGAAGTCGTCCGCATATCTGGTCAACTCTCCGCATTTCTTTCCATGCCTTTCCCAAAGGACATCGAAATAGTTGAGATAGACGTTCGCTAGGAGTGGCGAGATGACGCCGCCTTGCGGTGTGCCTAAGTCGGAGCGCCTTACTGTTCCTTCTTCCATGACACCGGCTGTTAGCCACTTTCTTACCAATTTGAGTACTCGCCTGTCACTGATGCGCATTTCTACCAGTTTCATGAGTTTCTCTTGATTGATGTTGTCGAAGTAGCCTTGGATGTCGACGTCGACCACCCAATTCCCTTTCCGGTTGCATGCCTTCCGGATACGTTCGAGCGCCTGCTTAGCATTTCGCTTTGGACGGAATCCAAAAGACGATTCCTGAAAATCCGCTTCGAAAATGGGTTCGATGACGAGCTTGGTTGCCATCTGTATGACTCGGTCTCTTACCGTCGGGATACCAAGCGGTCGCTGTTTTCCATCCTTCTTCGGGATGTATCTGCGCCTGACTGGTTGCGGGTGGTAGCGGTTTTCTCGAAGACTGGCCTCACAATCCATGAGGAACCGGGCAACACCCATTTTCTCAATATCCATGAGCGTTTCCCCGTCGATACCTGCTGCCCCTTTATTGGCTCGAACTCGCTTCCAAGCCTCCCACAGCACATCCCGACGGTGCACTTTGTCGTACAGGGCGTGGAATCTGCGTTTCTTGCTTTCCTTGGCTGCATGACCTAACTTCTCTTGGAGTTGTTGGACTTTTTCTTTTGGTGTGGTTAGCCGCTTGGCATTCACTCACCCGTACCTCCTCAAAAAGTATGAACAAAGCAAGGGTCCTTCCCTCCACGAGGTTGTGTTGTCCTCGCTTCACCAGTACTATGACCCCCTCGGACTCCCTTCCTACAGGCATGCCACTTCACCTTTTGGGCTTATAGGCAGCCACTTTACGGATCAGATTTTTTTTCCTCCGTGCAGGGGAGGGTCTCCCCAGTTCACGCGTTCCCTTTGATGCCATGCCGCTTCCTCTATGCCGGAGGGTTCTTCGCTGCTGCTTTCCAAGCTCTCCACAGCTTCCATGGCCTTCGTCCATTTGCCCGGGACTCGGCTCCCTCTTTTCCCTCTCGCGATGCCTTTTTGACGACGCGGCAGAATTCACTTCATGTTACGGCCTGGTATCTTGCTCGCCCTGTTCTCTGCCAGGTACTTTCGTCGATGCGCTTCCACGCACAGATTTCGCCGTACATAGGCATCCAAGCTACTCGGATGTCTTGGCACTTTCCGAGGTAAGACTTTCACTTACTAGAGGAACGCGCGCCTCTGGGCGCGCGACAAAAAAATAAGCGTCCTTTATATAGGACGCCGAAATTCTAATGCGCGCGCAAGCGTTGCCTCATCTGCATACTCAAGGTCACCGCCGATAGGAAGTCCATGCGCAATTCTCGTTACTTCAAGGTTCTCAAAATGATGAGCCAACCGAGCAATATAGCCCGCTGTCGCTTCACCTTCTACAGTCGAATTCGTAGCAAGGATCATCTCCTTAACTGCTTCATCAGCAAGCCGATGAAGCAACTCAGGAAGTCGCAGTTCATCGGGGCCAATACCATCCATAGGGGAAATGGCACCACCTAAAACATGATACAGACCGCGGTAAGATTTCATGCGCTCCAAAGCTAGCATATCCCGCGTATCTTGGACAACGCAGATCATACTATAATCCCGTTCCGGATCACCGCAAACAAAGCAAGGCGAATGATCAGTGACGCAACAGCACGAATCACAAAATAGTAGGTCTCGTTTACTGCGGTGCAGTGCCTCAATGAGTTTTTTCACCTCATCGTCTGGCATTGATATAACATGAAAAGCTAACCTTTGCGCTGACTTGGGTCCAATTCCAGGCAGACGACCAAACTCTTCGATAAGCTGTGCAATAGGCGCAGGAAACTCAGCCATTAGAACAATCCAGGAATGTTCAGTCCTTTAGTATAACGACCCATCTGTTCTTCAGTTAAGGTAGCGACTTTTTTAGAGGCATCCTGCAAAGCGGTCAGAACCAAATCCTCAAGCATCTCTACATCGTCTCTGTCAACGACATCAGGTTTGATTTTGACACTGACTACCTCATGATGACCGTTCATTTCGATTTGTACCGCATCGCCGCTCGCGGCGCCGACAACCGTCATCGTTGCCAATTCTTCTTGAGCCTTTGCCATATCCTCTTGCAACTTTTTTGCCTGCTTCATTAACTGGTTCATGTTTTTCATTGATGACACCCTTTCATTCTTCGCTAATTGTAACGCGATCTTCGCCAAACAATTCTACCACGTTTTGTACCCAAGACGGACGCTCTACCAAAGACGGCTGATCTGAAGTCTGCTGCAAAGTATCGGCAAGAGAACTCCCGATTTGTTTCCAGTCCTCTTCACTGACAGCAAGCATGGTAACTTGCGAACCCGTGTGCTCAGATAGCACGCGATCAATCAATTCCCGATATTGTTTCATCAGTGTCTTTGCGTGCGTGTCACTCTTAACCGTGACAATAACCTGATGACCATTCACAGCGACCACTTGACTGCCATGCAACCAGGCGCGCCCTTGCACACTTTGCCGTTTAATTTCATCGAGAATCATATTCCACTTTTGTTGAATCGCATTCAACAACTTCCCATCAGCTTGCGTCATTGAATGAATTTGCACGATACCGCGAGCGGGTACACTTTTGCTCTTTGTAACAGGTATCTTTTCTTGCACAGGCGCCTCTAGTGACGCGCTTATAACTTGCTCCGGACTCACCACAACAGGCGCATCTGTTTTGGCTTGTCGAGCTAACTTGACTAGTTGCTCCTCCAAGACAGAAATTCGCGTTGCCAAACGTACAATCTCTTCTCGCAAAACGTGCTCTGCCCCTATCGTTGTTTCAGACACGGTATCCATCATTGACAAGAGAGCCACTTCGACAAAAAGCCGAGCTTGTGTTTGATAGCGCAATTCTGACTGTAACGCAGTTAAGCGTTCACCAAGTCGAATCATCTGTTGCGTAGTACTTTGCTGCACTACCACCGAAAATGTCGGATCATATCTCATGCGATGAATCGCATCGTCAGCATCAACGGCATTGTGAACAAGAATGCCATCACGTAGATAACCCAACAAATCAAAGACAAGTTGGGTTGGATCCGTACCGCGTTGCCACAATTGTCCTAGTATCGTCAACAGCGATGCATGATCCCATTGAACCATACTTGAAAAAATCTGTCCTAAATGTTCACTTGCAACCCCACCTGTAACCTGAAGTGCCTGTTCAATAGTTACCTGACCTTCACCATAAGAAACGATCTGATCAAGCAAAGACAAAGCGTCGCGCATTCCACCTTCTGTTGCACGTGCAATAAACCATAAAGCGGCATCTTCCACGGTACATTCAGGCATCGCTGCTAAGACCATTTGCAAATGCTCTACAACCAATTGCATCGAAATACGACTGAGATCAAAACGTTGACACCGTGACACTACAGTAGCAGGTATTTTATGGACTTCTGTTGTAGCTAAGACAAATAAACAATATTCAGGTGGTTCTTCAAGTGTCTTTAGGAGCGCATTAAAAGCTTCTTGAGTCAACATATGTACTTCGTCGATAATGTACACTTTGCGTTTTACTTCAGTTGGTGCATACCGAATTTGTTCCAGTAGACCGCGAATCTCATCCACACCACGATTGGATGCAGCATCCATTTCGACCACATCGACAATTCTACCGTTCATAATTCCAACACATGACGGGCACACATTGCATGGTTCAACGCCAATCGGCGATTCACAATTAACCGATTTGGCGAGAATCTTAGCCAAGCTGGTCTTGCCAGTACCTCGTGGCCCAGAAAAAAGATAGGCATGAGCTAACTTGTCATATCGTATCGCGTTTTTTAAGGTAGTTACCACATGTTGCTGCCCTACCACATCCGCGAAGGTTTGTGGACGCCATTCCCTATACAATGCTAGATGAGACAACCCTCGTCAACCCCTTGTCGCCGGTAGAAGCAGCAACGAAAATGTAGTGCCATGTCCCTTTGATGAAACCCGAATCTCGCCGCCTCTATCAGTCACGATACGTTGCATGATGGGCAGACCTAAGCCAAAATGACCGCCTTTCGTTGTAAAGAAGACATCAAAAATACGATCTGTCATGTAATTCGGGATTCCCGGACCAGTATCCGAGACGTCAACCCTTACGTGCCCTTCCACAGGATCAAAGTTCGTACGCACGATGATCATGCCGCCATCTTCAATCGCTTCGAAAGCATTTTGCAATAGATGCTGAAATGCCAGCATCAATTCCTTTTCATCAGCTAAAATAAACGGCACTGGATTAAGGGATAACATAAAGTGAATGCCTTGTGCGCTAGCCTCCCCTTGCCACGAATCGACTAACGCCGACAAAAGTTCATCCACACGCAACAGACTTTCTGTCGAGCGTCCAGCGCGCGCTAACACAAGCAAAGCGTCGGTCACCCTCGTGATATGATCAAGCTCATGAGTCGTCATCGTTAGAAAGGTGCGCGCTTGCTCTACATCTAATGTTTCGAGCCGCTCAAGCGCAATTTGCAAAAAACCTATCACAGAAGTGAGAGGATTCCGTATTTCGTGAGAAACGCCTGCAGACATTTTAGCAATCGTATTTATCTTGTCGCGCAGTGCCCTTTGAGAATCCAAGGCAACAACATCATCAAGAGTTTTAAATGTGAAGGTGTATCCAACAATCTCATTGCCATCTTGAATGGGGTATGCGTCAATCAACAAATCAACAGACTGATGTCCTTGGTCAATCGCAACCACTTTTGAGATAAATCCTTTACTTTGCTGTAAGGTGCTGTCAATCAGTGTACTTAATACAGGAAAAGCCGCAAGTGCATCTTGCACGGTTTGCCTAGCACAAGTGTCATCAAAGCCAAATAACATGCGAAAGGAATCGTCGCACGCAAGAATGTGGCCGTCTATGGAACAAGCAAAATAGATTAATGATCGTTTTAATGACTGAACGATCTGCAATGATGAACGAACTGACATCGAGTTGATCTGATGATCAATCAGATCATTCAATCCCAATGCTTCTATGATAGGTATCCACTTCGCGTATGGACGTTCATCTGCCATGAATGCAGGTCTCCTTGTCCAGGTTACGCAAGCCCGTCCCCCAGCACTGCAGTATCATTTGCACTACCGCTGATGCCTATCTCTCTGTTGTATACTTCTTATACCAAATCCCTTGGAATGACTCTCAGCACTGCCTAACCAGGCTAATCTGCGGCACCCGACCGGCATCTCTTAGTGCTGCTTCCGTCAGGACCTGACACGATTCGAAAGCGACCGTCGCGCAGGACCCGATCAGACAGCGCTGAGACTCACACCAAATAAAAATGGCGGAGAGAGTGGGATTCGAACCCACGAGTCCCGCTAGGGACTACTCGCTTTCGAGGCGAGCTCCTTCGACCACTCGGACATCTCTCCGCATTCTAAAGAAATCTTTCATCATCATACCACATTCAGACGTCAAAACACCAGCGGTAATAACAGGATAATGATTAAGTCCTGCAATTTCATACATGTTAGCAACAGATCCAAGTGCCCCACCTTTTGCGTTGACTGTCCCAAAGACAACCCGCAGAATTCGACTAAGCGAAATGGCACCGGCACACATGATGCAGGGCTCTACTGTTACATATAATGTACATCCAGATAGACGCCAATCTCCATACCTACGTGCAGCGTCACGCAAAGCAATCAACTCAGCATGTGCAGTAGGATCTCGCCAAAGTTCACGTTGATTATGCCCGTAGCCAAGTACTTGGCCCAATCCATCGACAACAACAGCGCCGATAGGAACCTCACCTTGACGAAACGCCTCGTGCGCTTCAGCCAATGCGACTCGCATATAGTATTCATCGGCGGAAACGTTCACATACCTCACCTCATGCCATTATCATGGCACACAAAAAACGAATCCTCAACATGCACCACCTAAGCACCTTTAGCATAGCGTAAAAGACGAATAGACCATTGCCTAGGGGGAAGTACACGATGTGTGGTATCGCTGGATGTGTGAATTGGCACAAAGATCTTGACACAGAACGCGGCATTCTAGAGGCTATGGGCGAAACTCTCATTTGCCGAGGTCCCGACGCAACGGACACGTGGACAGCTAATCATTGCGGTTTCACGCATCGCCGCCTCATCGTGATTGATCCAGAAGGCGGTGGCCAACCTATGACGAGGACGGTTGCCAGTCATCAGTACACGATCACCTATAATGGTGAATTGTATAATATGGATGAATTACGAGCTGACCTAAAAAGTTGCGGACACGTATTTCAATCACGATCAGACACTGAACTCTTACTTCTGTCTTACGTAGAATGGGGCCCTGCATGCGTAGAGCGCTTCAATGGTATCTTCGCATTTGGCATTTGGGACGAAGCAAAACAAACGCTCTTTTTGGCACGTGATCGACTTGGCGTTAAACCACTCTTTTATACAAAACGCGATGATGTATTTGTCTTTGGTTCAGAAATCAAAGCCCTTCTAGCTCATCCTCAAATTCCAGCACAAGTTGACATGGAAGGTCTTGCCGAGTTGCTCTTCGTGGGTCCCGCGCGCACACCTGGTCATGCTATATTCAAAGGCATTTACGATCTTCGGCCTGGTCATTTCTTGCTTTATTCAAAAGACAGTCTTACTGTGAAGCCATACTGGCAACTCGAAAGTAAAGAACACGAAGAGGACTACGATGCAACCGTTTCGCGGGTGCGTGAGCTTTTTTCCGATGCCGTATCACGGCAACTGGTCTCTGATGTGCCTATTGCCACACTCTTGTCTGGAGGTCTAGAC
>DAHWJX010000148.1:0-17493 GCA_027343965.1 Caryophanales bacterium
CGTTACGAAATATTCGAATTCAACATGTTCTTGCTTTGTTACTTCAAAATCTGGAAAAGGAAATTCATCACTATTTTGCGGATCAACTGTATCGACAGGTATGTCAGTATCCCCGGACCTATTCACTTTTTCACGCCGTGAACTTTTTTTTCGGGTAGCATGTTGACGAATGTCTGTAGCAGAATGCCTCTTTTTTGCTGCCATTGAATGTTTGAAAAACGACACCCCATGCGCCCATCCTTTATCCAAGTGGCGTTCAAAATACTTGGCGCCTTTCTCAATTGTTCCAACCATTGATTTTTTCGTAATCAGAACTGCGGCGACAAGCGATACGCCAAGTAACACGAGCAAGGTGCCTGTAACGGAAAATAAGTATTGAAGTCCTGTAAACAACGCAAAACCGATTAAGCCACCGCCTGCACTCGCCGGCGGGATGACACCAGTGTTAGTGACAAGTTCGACATGCAAGGATTGTGTGAGCGATTGAATGCCTTGTCTTGTTAAGCTTAATAGCGGTGGATGAAGGTTACCTTGGTATAAAATGACCGCTTGTTGAAACAGCGTCAATTCACTCCATGTTACAATGATAAATCCGATCAAAGCGATGCCCATTTGAAAAGCTGAATAACGAAATCGGTTGCGCCGAATCATGATATGCAACGCTACCCAGATTAGATAAATGGGAATTAAAAAGTGCCAGTTACCGGCTAATTCGATACACAAATCATCCAAAGCCTGTCCTACAGTACCTAGATCACCGAGCGTGATCAAACTTAAGATCAGTAACGCGAGTCCCATAATTTCGTATTTTACAATACGTCTTGCGTGATCGAGTTTGGCCATAAAAAATGCCTCCAAGCCTTATTGCGTAAAGAATCCTCTCTGTATGTTCGCCATCAGAAACAGTAACTCCTTCCAAAGCAAAGAAAATGGACCCATGTAAGGGCCCATTTTCCGCTATGACAACAAATTGAGCATTTGTCCAGGCATCCATTCGGGTTTTAAGTAATCCAATGCATTGGGCGATATGAGGCGATGAATCTTTAGTTGCATGGGCTGTACCATTTCTACTACCATGGTCACACCTTGCCATTCAATGGTATGGAGTTCAGGCTGTTGATCCGGGTCATCAAAACCTGAAAATGCCATTTCAACTGGGATAATTGACCAATAAATCATTGAATGAGCGGTTGTGCCATGTTGTGACGTTGTTGAATCAATTCCCGGAGCTTTGCCATGGCCGGACCAAGTCCGCCGATGTCATCGATCAATCCATACCGAACAGCGTCACGTCCAACGACCGTAGAGCCAATGTCTCGGGCAAGTTCCCCAGTTGTTAGCATCAACTCTTTCAAGGCCTGTTCTGTAATGCGCGAATGCATGGTAATAAATCGTGTTACGCGCTCTTGCATCTTTTCCAAATACTCAAAGCTTTGCGGAACACCAATAACAAGACCATTTAAGCGAATCGGATGAATCGTCATCGTTGCAGTCTCTGCAATGAGCGAAAAATCACTCGCAACGGCAATCGGGACACCGATAGAATGACCGCCCCCAAGCACAAGAGTCACTGTCGGTTTTGACAAAGAGGCTATCATTTCTGCGATAGCAAGGCCAGCCTCCACGTCGCCGCCCACAGTATTCAAAATGATCAAAACACCTTCTATCCGGTCATTTTGCTCGGCCGCTACCAACTGAGGAATGATGTGCTCGTATTTTGTCGTCTTATTTTGCGGCGGCAAAACAATGTGTCCTTCGATCTGCCCGACAATCGTTAGCGAATAGATATTTGATTCTTCGATCACTGGATTTGTCTGACCGAGTTTTTCGATATTTTCCGCCACATTGTTCTCTTCTTGCGTTTGCACCGATGGAATCTCCAACATCATCACTCCTTACCCTGTACGGTTACAGTATCCCGCCAGAGTAAGGGACTATGCACAGATGATGCATCTCATTGATCACACTTCCATAATGATCGGCAATACCATCGGCCTGCGCCTTGTCTGTTCGTATAAAAAGCGACTTAACGCATCGCGAACACCGGTTTTTAACCCCGACCAATCACTAATGTTATCTGTCATCAATTTTTGCAATGTTGTAGTTACAACCCGATTGGCTTCTTCGAGCAATTCCTCGGATTCCCTTACATAAACAAAGCCACGCGAAATAATGTCAGGTCCCGACAAGATCTGGCCCGTTTGTTTGGATAAGGTAACGACAACAACAAGAATGCCGTCTTGAGAAAGCAATTTGCGATCCCGCAAAACGATGTTGCCGACATCCCCTACACCGAGTCCATCAATTAAAATGGCCCCAGCTGTCACTTTGCCGCCAACGTGGGCTACACCGCCCTGAAACTCAAGAACATCACCAATATCGAGGATGAAAATGTTTTCAGGATCTATGCCGGTGGCAATGGCTAACTCCGAATGACGATTTAACATACGAAATTCACCATGCACGGGAACAAAGTATTTGGGACGAATAAAGTTCAGCATCAACTTAAGTTCTTCTTGGCTGCCGTGCCCTGACACGTGAATACCGGAGACTGAGTGATAAATGACGTTGGCACCGATACGAAACAATTGATCAATGGTGCGGGAGATGGACTTTTCGTTACCAGGTATCGGTGAAGACGCAATAATAACGGTGTCACCAGGTAAAATCTCAACCTTTCGGTGTGTAGCCCGGGCCATGCGTGTCAGCGCTGACATAGGTTCACCTTGTGAACCCGTAGTTAACAACGCAATCTGACGAGCATCATAACGGGAAATGTCATCAGGCTCAATTAACGTCGATGGTTCCACTTCAAGGTACCCAAGATCCTTTGCTACCGTGATGTTATTGACCATGCTCCGGCCAACAACAGCCACTTTGCGTCCTGTTTTTTCAGCCGCATAAATCACCTGTTGGATACGATGAATGTTCGAGGCAAAGGTTGCAAGAATGACGCGACCTGGCGCGGTTCGAAACGCCTCAAGGATCGTTGTGCCAACGGTGCGCTCTGACAAGGTAAAGCCGGGACGTTCTGCGTTGGTACTGTCTGATAGCAGCGCCAAAACGCCACGCGATCCGAGTTCTGTCATTTTCGCGTAATCGGCATGCTTGCCATCCACAGGTGTCTGATCGAACTTGAAGTCACCCGTCTGTACGATCAGTCCTTCTGGCGTATCAATGGCAAAGCCAACCGAATCAGGAATGCTGTGACTCACGCGAAAACAGCTGACAGTAAAATTACCGAGCTTGATTTCACTTTCGTTGGTAATTGGAATCAGTTTTGATTGATCAAGAATACCGTGTTCTCTAAGTTTACCTTCTACCAGGCCAAGGGTTAGCCGCGTACCATAGACAGGCACCTGTAAACTTTTTAGCACATAAGGCAATCCGCCAATATGGTCCTCGTGCCCATGCGTCAGAAACAAGCCGCGCAGCTTGTTCTTATTTTCGATCAAAAAGGTAATGTCAGGAATTACGATGTCAATGCCAAGCATCTCTTCATCTGGAAATTTGAGCCCTGCATCAACGACAATCATATCATTGCCATAGACATAGGCCGTCATATTTTTGCCGATCTCATTTAGGCCGCCAAGCGGAATGATCGACAATTTGCCGCTATAATTTTTGTTCAATCGTACACCCCCATAAAAATATAATTCGCGTGATGCGCATTCACCGAACCTGTCCTGGTAGTCCGATTATACATGAGTCGGAACCACCATCACAAGGAATGCACCATCACGCGATAGAATTTGTTAATGAACCCGGTCAAGATCGAGTACTTTTTCTAAAACTCGCCGCAAGGAACGTTTCTCTTCGGAAGTTGCATCGAAAAGTGGCGAGCGAACGCGACCGACTGGAATATCGATCATGGACAAGGCAGCTTTAACCAAGACAGGGTTGGACGTACGAAACAATTCTTCAAACAATGGCAACAATTCGTAGTGAATGGATTGCGCACGAGGTAGATCACCATGTTGAACTGCTTCGATCATTTCACTCATCCGCAAACCCACAAGATGCGACGCAACACTTACGACGCCAGAACCGCCCATGGCCATGATCGGTAACGTGAATTTATCGTCACCGCTGTAAACGAGAAAATCATGAGGCGTTTTAGCAATCAGATGGGCAATTTGCGTGAAATCTCCCGTTGATTCCTTAACACCGACGATGTTAGCTTGTTCTGCCAAGCGCACGATCGTGTCAGGTTGTAGGTTGACACCAGTTCGAGACGGTATATTGTACAAGATAATCGGCTTATGCGTCGATTTAGCTACCGTCAAAAAGTGCTGGTACAATCCGTCTTGTGAAGGTCGGTTGTAATAAGGAGCGACAAGCAAAAACCCATCAACCCGAAGTTCCTCAGCTTCCTTGGTTAGCTGTACTGAGTCTTTTGTGCTATTGGAGCCTGTGCCCGCAATGACCGGAATCCTACCTGCACATAGGCGCACCACCTCTGCAAATAACGCCAGTTTTTCATCATGACTTAATGTTGGCGACTCTCCCGTGGTTCCGCACACCACAAGCGCAGTGGTCCCTGATTGAATAAGATGTTCTACAAGCGGTGCTAAATTTGCCAAATCTAGCTCATTTTGGTGATCGAAAGGTGTCACCATGGCAGTCATGAGGCGACCGAACATGTTTTATACACCTCCTTTAGTATGAAGGTCAAATTGGTTGTGAATGGCCCGAACAGCTTGTACTGCATCCTCTTCATGCACGAGGCACCAAATGGTTGTATTGGAGTCAGCCGACTGCAAAATCTCGATTCCCTCATCGGTAAGAATCTGTACAATACGCGCCATTACGCCAGGCACTCCATGAATACCAGCACCAACAGCAGATACTTTGGCAACATTTGGAACCGTATCAACATGGAGTGACAAAGCAGTCAAAATTGTCACGGCCTCTCTTGCTTTTGTCTGTGGCACCGTAAAAACAACAACATTCGGTGTCACATTGAAAAAGTCAACCGATATCCCTGCTTGAGCCACTGTTTGAAAAACCGTCGATTGAAAGCCCCGCTCTCCCATTGGTGAACTCACTTTAATTTGTGTCAAATTTGTTGTATGGGTCACACCGGTCAAGATGCGATCCTTAGTTACACGCGCTTCCAGAAAAGGCATTTCATTGGTTACGAGGGTTCCTTCATCATCCGACATCGTCGAGCGAACACGAATCGGTATATTTTTTTGCATCGCCAGCTCAACAGCACGCGGATGAATGACTTTGGCGCCACCATAAGCAAGATTACAAATTTCGTTGTATGTCACTCGGTCTAACTTATTGGCTCCATCCACGATACGTGGATCGGCGGTCATAATCCCGTTTACATCAGTGAAAATATCGATCCATTGCGCATCGAGGGCGACGCCAAGCGCCGTAGCAGTCGTGTCGCTGCCACCTCGTCCAAGTGTCGTTATAAATCCCTCTTTTGTCATTCCTTGAAATCCTGTCACCACAACGATTCGAGACGCCTGCAACTCTTCGAGAATCCGTGAAGGGTCGATCGTTTCGATCCGTGCATTACTATAATCAGCTGATGTCCTTATCCCAGCTTGTGCGCCAGTCAACACGGTGACCTCATAACCAAAGCTGCGCAACATAGAGCCAAAGACAACCGCAGAGATAGCCTCACCACAAGACATAAGAAGATCACGATCGCGTAGGCTTGCTTCATCCGCATCTGGAATTAGCGATAATAACGTATCCGTGGCATACGGCTCACCGGTACGGCCCATCGCCGATACGACAACCACAACGCTGTACCCTTGAGAAACGGCCTTTTCAATATGTGCAATGGCGTGTGCCCTCATGTCGCGAGACGACACGGAGGTTCCACCAAACTTTTGAATGAGGATATTCATGTTTAGCGCCCCACCTGGGAAAGCCAAAGTTCTGCAATTTGTACCGCATTCCACGCAGCGCCTTTAAGAATGTTGTCTGAGACAACCCACATAGATAATCCATTATCTACATACAGATCCTTACGAATACGTCCAACAAATACCTCAAGCTGACCAGCGGCCACAATCGCTTGCGGGTACAACTGTTCCTGGGGATTATCCTGCACGATAACGCCTGGTGCCGTTTGCAGAAGTTGCAATACATCAGACAACACAAACGGTTCTTTGGTTTCCACGTAAACAGATTCCGAATGTCCATAGATCACAGGTACTCGTGCAGCAGTTGGCGTCACCTGAATCGTATCATCCGCAAAAATTTTGTGCGTTTCATTTACCATCTTCATTTCTTCTTTGGTGTAGCCATTTTCTTCAAAAACATCAATTTGCGGCAAAACGTTAAATGCGAGCGGATAATGTTTGGCAAGCTTACTAACGGGTAAAGTCGATGCTTGCATCGGTTCATTGGCCAAATACTGTTTCGCTGTTTGGAGCAAGTCGTCGATTGCGCGTGCTCCTGCTCCAGAAGCAGCCTGATAGGTCGAAACGACAATACGTTTGATCCCATACGCTTTGTAGACCGGATTCAAAGCGACCATCATCTGAATGGTCGAACAATTTGGGTTGGCGATGATCCCATTGTTGGACCACATGGCATCAGCATTCACCTCAGGAACAACTAAAGGAACTTCTGGGTGCATACGATAGGCGCTCGTATTGTCAATCACCAAGGCACCACGTTTCACAGCCTCCGGGGCAAGTTGTAATGACACATCGCCGCCAGCGCTAAACAAAGCGATATCCACGTCATCAAACGATGCTGGTGTCGCTTCCTCGACAACGTACGGTGTTTGCCCGACCATGACAGTCGCACCCGCAGAACGCTTCGACGCTAAGAGTTTCAATGAAGTATATGGAAATTTTCTGCGTAACAACGTATCGATCATGGCTTGCCCAACAGCGCCTGTTGCGCCGACAACTGCTACATTCACCCGTGAATTCACCCGTTATGACACCTCATTTTATCAACGAAGTGCGATGAGGTTACCCCCATCGCGCTACGCCTTTTGATACCTCTCAATCAGCAGGGGTTGGAATTGCTTTTTTTGAAGTGCTGCTTCTACCGTTGGAATAATCAAATCCATCCTTGACACAAGAGAATTCATCTTTTTAAATGGATCGTCTTGCCCAAAAGGCACAAAGAACAAATTCTTCATGGCTACAAGATGGGCAATATTACCGAAGTTAAGCCCGAGCCCGTCATTGGTCGAAATTGCAATAACGACAGGTCGATCATTGCGCATAGTGGCTTTAGCTGCCATCAGGACAGCTGAGTCATTTTGCGCATTTGCCAATCGACTCAGAGTGCTTCCCGTACAAGGTGCGATAACAACCACATCTAAACGCTTCGAGGGACCAAGTGGTTCGGCCTCAGTAATCGACGTAATCGCTTTTTGCCCCGTAACCTCTTCGATGCGCTTTGCCCATTCCCCTGCCTCGCCAAAACGTGTAGAGGTCTGCAAAACAGAGTAAGAAAAAATCGGAACAACGGTCGTACCTAATTGAACGAATCGCTCGATTTCTGGAAAAACTTCAGCATACGTACAATGAGAACCTGTAATAGCAAAACCTACCGTAACTGATGCCAGATCCGTCATTTTACGATCCCCCCAGGGAACCAGACTTGCTCGCGAATCAAACGTTCAAGCGATTGCGCGATAATGCGTCCGGCTGTTTTTGGCGCCACCATCCCTGGCAGGCTTGGAGCAAGCAACGCCTTAATTCCACGACGTTCTGCATATCGAAAATCGGTCCCGCCGGGAGCAGAAGCGATATCAATAATAACTGCCGATCGCGAAACATGCGTCAAAACCTCTGACGTTAAGATGGGGGCGGGGATCGTATTAAAAATAACATCAACATGGTCAATAGCATCATCAATATCCATTAAAGAAAAAGGCGTTAGTCCCATTTCTTTGGCACGCGCAAGGTCTCCCTCTTTACGGGCCCCAACCAAGACTTGAGCCCCTAACGCAGCCAAAACACGTGCCAAAGTCATGCCGCTGCGCCCTAAACCTAACACTGCACAGGTAGAACCATGTAACGTGATATCGGTGTTATCCATCGCCATGGCAATGGCGCCTTCCGCTGTCGGAATGGAATTTAAAATGGCCACTTCGTCAAGTTCCATGAGTTTAATCAAATTCAAACCGTGACGTTTGGCAAGCAACAGCAGGCGTGGCCTTGCGATACCCGTGAACACAGGGGCTGCCTTGGCGATAGCAGCAAAGTGCTCCTCGTCAAACGCCAACGTTGTGCTGGAAAACGTAGCATCTATCGTACCATCTTCATTCATCCCAGCAACGGGAAGAACAACGACATCAACGTCAGCTAAAGCTTGTGGGGATAACTCCAATTTTTGCATATCGGGAAGTTGCAAGTCGATACGGTCAAACCCAAACAAACGAGTCACAGCATCGAGTTCACTCATGCGTCGAATGACCTCGATGATGCGGGCATCGCCGCCGACAAAAGCAATTTTAATACCTGTAAGCATCCCGGGTACCCCTTTCACCCCATTGTACGCCATGACGCATAAATTTCAAGGCATGGTGCTCGTGAGAAAAGCCCACCATGGATTCCTGAAAACATGATATGCGTCATAAAGATGAAGGGTGAAAACAGTAGAATCAAGTATCCGTAGAGCCAAAACCTCCCGTGCGCAAGCGCTTGACGAACGATTCGTTTTGAATAGTCATGAATGGCATAAAAATCCCCTGGGCAATACGTTCCCCACGTTCAATAATCACGTCATGTTGACCGAGGTTGACTAAGGGAATCATGATGTGACCGAAATTATCCGCATTACCATAATAGTCAGCATCGACAACTCCAACACCGTTAGCGAGTATAAGATAGTGTTTCACCGCCAGACTGCTGCGCGCGAAAATGGCTAAAAATTCACCGTTTTCGAGGAGCACCCGCACACCAGTCTGAATCAATTGAACGGCACCTTTTGCTACAACGCAACGATCATAGGCAAATAAGTCATAGCCCGCTGATCCAGGCGTTTGCCGCATAGGAAGAAGAAGTTCCGATGTCTCATAGCCTGGAACCCACTCAAATTTACGCATGAAAGGAACCGTCAACGTCAAATGGCTGATCTTCAGGCCCCAAAGCCACCACAGAGATCGGCTGCGACAATAACTTTGCGGCAAGCGTATGAACGTCTTGTAGCGTCACTTTTCGCAACTCAGCGATCGTTTCCTCAAGATCAACTTGCCGACCGAGCAATAATTCATTCTTGCCAAGCCTGCTCATCCGTTGCGATGTACTCTCCATACTTAACAGCAATGATCCTACCAGCTGATTTTTGGCCTTGGCTAATTCATCCGCAGAAATGCCATGATTCGAAAGGTCACGCAACAATGTATCCAATAACATGTACACTTCCCCGGCCTGTGCTGCCGATGAACCAAAATATATCGTGAAAAGTCCAGCATCGCGAAACATACTGTGATAACTAAATACGTTATAGGCCATGCCACGGCGCTCGCGAATTTCTTGAAACAACCGCGAACTTGAGCTACCGCCAAGCACGTTATTCAATAAAACCATTGCATAGGATCGCTCATCCTCATATTCATGTCCTCTTACAGCAAGACATACATGCGTCTGTTCCACGGGACGAGGACGAAAAATTCGTCTAGCCAAAAACGTTGGTGCCCCTGAAGGAACAACGCCCTTTTTCCTGCGAAAGCCACCAAACAGTCGCTCAATTTGATCTAAAACAGTACCCATTTGAATATGACCAGAAATCG
Source organism: Caryophanales bacterium (assembly GCA_027343965.1). GTDB lineage: Bacteria > Bacillota > Bacilli > Alicyclobacillales > SLC66 > JAKACU01. The sequence continues at coordinate 9,728 of DAHWJX010000148.1, forward strand.
ATAAAACCATATTATCTGGCGTATATCGACGATTCACATAATTGAGCAGACACGATCGATCAATGCGAGCCAAACTGTTCTCTGTACCAAGAATGTTTGCTCCTAAAGGGTGTCCTGCATACGACTCTTCGACAATCAAATCGTGCACAGCTTCTTCGGGATTATCCTCGTACATTTTGATTTCCTCAACCACAACGCGTTTTTCACGCTGCAATTCTTCTTCATCAAACACCGAATCAAACATCATTTGGGCAAGCGTATCAAGAGCTAATGGTACATGTTCATCCAAAACTTTCGCATGGAACCCCGTATATTCCTTCGTGGTAAATGCGTTAATCTGGCCGCCGATGTTATCAAACACTTCAGCCAATTGCGCGGCCGAAAGCCTGCTTGTTCCTTTAAAAAACATGTGCTCTAAGAGGTGTGACACACCTGCTTCTTCAGGCAATTCGTCACGGGACCCGGTGCCGATCCATATACCCATACTCACCGAGCGCACATAGGCAATCTCCTCAATCATCACGCGCAAACCATTCGATAACGTATGCCGATAAATCAAGTGAAACCTCCCCTATATGCTAAACTGAACCCAATATAGCAAACTGTGACGTTTGACTCAACTATGAGCCATCATGGACAGCGCTTCAGCTAATGTTTTTGGAGTATTCCTAACGGGGCTTAGAATCTGTGAGACGGTGACCAACTGATACCCATCCTTCAACAATTGATGGATCATGGTAGGCAACGCTTGGACCGTTGGTTTTGTCGGATGCATCAACACCAAGGCGCCGGGCCTCCTTTTCGGAACAATGCGTGTCAGGATCAATCCCGAACTGGGTTTTTTCCAATCAATCGTATCCAACGTCCACAAAATCGTTCGCATGTGTAAGCCTTGGGCTACATCAACGACCATTTGATTAAAATCACCCGCTGGCGGCGCAAACAAACTGGGTTGAACGCCCGTCGCTTGGCGAATTATATCGTTTGTTTTGCTGATCTGCGTGATCATTTGTGTACGTGAAATCTTACTCATCATAGGATGGTTATAAGCATGATTGCCCACTTCCATACCGCTGTCTACAATCGATTTAGCTACGACTTGATTTTTGCGTGTCCATGATCCATCGAGGAAAAAGGTTGCGTGTACCTGATTTTGCTTCAGAATTTGGAGAATTTGTGGCACATACTCAGTTCCCCACGCCACGTTAATCATGAGTGCCATTTGACGTTTATGGATGTTAGCTTGATATATCGGTGCCGCGCCAAAAGATTCGTTACTTACCTGAGGTGAGACTTGCTTGAAATACAGTTCTGTTGTTTTTGCATTTTGTGTCGCATGAAGCAATGTTTGTGCGATATCTAGCTGCACACCATTTAACCCTGGAATTAATTTTAACCAGCGATCCATTCTTGCATTAATCGGTGCTGCGTTAAAGTGATGCGCCACCTGCTGTAAGGTTGCGGTCAGCGCTTTTTGCTGCACCATGCTTAGGTTTGGTTGTGCCAAAACAGGTTCCGCATCAAAAGTATCAAGCGATGCCAACTTTTGACCAGGTATAAAAAAGAAAGTCGCTGCCACGACAACGACAGAGAGAGTAATCGCAATTGTTTCGCGGTACACAATAAACAAACGCCTTTGACGTCTTTTTGGCATCATAACACATCCTTTTTCGCATCCTTACCGACACCCTATGCGATGAAGGACAAGTTCATACCAAAAAGAGAGCACCCTATAGGATGCTCTTCCTGATTCGCCAATTATTTTACACTCGTTCGGGCATTGATGTCCGTCTTTCTGGATGATCTCCTTGGCGCGGTCCGCGGTCACTTCCAGAACGGGGACGATCTGTTCGCCCTTGACCCGGCGAAGGGCGACTGCCTTCCGCACGTGCAGGAAGATCGACAATCGGCACCCCTTGATCACGAAGCACTTCACGGTGAGACAAGTTAACGCGCCCCTGCGAATCAATCTCCGTTACTTTCACAAGGAGACTGTCACCAACTTTGACGACATCTTCCGTCTTGTTCACACGGTCGGCTGCAAGTTGAGACACATGAACAAGCCCCTCTTTACCCGGTAAAATTTCAACGAACGCGCCATACTTTTCGACACGCATGACTTTACCATCATAGGTGGTGCCGATTTCAACATCTTGGGTAATCCCCTCGATGATGCGTTTAGCCTGTTCACCAGCCATAGCATCGCTAGTCGAGATAAAAACGCGACCATCTTGCTCGATATCAATTTTTACACCGGTATCTTCAATGATTTTGTTGATGACGCGACCACCAGGGCCAATCACTTCACGAATTTTGTCCGGATTAATACGCATCGTGATGATACGCGGAGCAAACGGTGACAACTCTGTTCTCGGCGAAGAAATCGTCTCAAGCATTTTATTTAAGATGAACATTCGACCCGCATGAGCCTTTTGCAGAGCCGTCTGCAGGATAGATCGATCAATACCCGCAATCTTAATGTCCATCTGCAAAGCTGTTACACCTTGCGCTGTACCAGCGACCTTAAAGTCCATGTCACCCAGATGATCTTCCATACCTTGTATGTCGGTAAGAATGGCGACGCGATCCTCTTCTTTGACAAGACCCATAGCCACACCTGCAACAGGCGCTTTGATAGGAACGCCTGCATCCATCAACGCTAGCACAGATCCGCAAATACTTGCCTGCGAGCTTGAACCGTTTGATTCAAGAACCTCTGACACCAGCCGAATCGTGTAGGGAAATTGTTCTTCGGATGGGATGATCGGTTCGATGGCGCGTTCACCTAAAGCACCATGCCCGATATCGCGCCGACTCGGTGGACGAAGCGGTCTCGCTTCACCCGTGGAAAATGGCGGGAAATTATAATGGTGCATGAATCGTTTGCTTTCTTCCGTACTGATCCCATCAAGAATCTGCACATCACCGAGTGCGCCCAACGTACAAATCGAGAGTGCTTGCGTTTGTCCACGCGTAAACAGACCGGATCCGTGTGTGCGAGGCAAAATACCGATGTCCGTAGAAATGGGACGAATCTCATCCAAAGCTCGTCCATCAGGACGCAAGTCATCAAACAAGATAGCATGCCGAACCTGCTCTTTGACGATATCATGCAACACTTCAGACACATCAGCCATTTTTTCAGGAAATTTTTCAACAAAAACGTTCTTTGTCTCCTGCGCGACAGCATCAATAGCATCTTCACGCGCATGTTTTTCCGCAGTATAAATGGCCTGTTTCATTTTATCAGTCGCGTGGGCACGAACGGCTGCTGCGACATCTTTATCCACTGTATGTAAAGTCACTTGCATTTTAGGCTTACCTGCTTCGGCAACAAACTCATCCAAAAACAGGACAATGTTACGAATCTCGTCATGACCAAACATAATGGCTTCGAGCATGTCCATTTCCGGAATCTCTTGCGCCCCAGCTTCTACCATCATAATCGCATCTCGTGTACCTGCCACAACAAGATGCAAATCACTTTGCTGCGCTTCAGCCGTTGTAGGATTAATCACAAGTTGACCACCTACACGTCCAACGATAACGCCACCGATGAGATTGTCAAAAGGCACATCAGAAACCCCTAGCGCAGCAGAGACACCGATCATGCCCGCAATTTCTGGCGCACAATCTTGATCAACAGACATCACCATAACGACGACTTGCACATCATTTCGAAACCCTTCCGAAAACAAAGGGCGAATGGGGCGATCGATCAGACGGCTTGCCAAAATGGCCTTTTCACTCGGTCGGCCTTCGCGTTTGATAAATCCACCTGGAATTTTCCCAACTGCATATAGTCGCTCTTCGTAATTGACTGTCAACGGAAAAAAATCCAGATCCTTAGCATCCTTAGAAGCCGTGACTGTAGCCAACACCACTGTATCACCATACCGCACAAGCACAGCACCATTGGCCTGTTTCGCCAAACGACCGGTTTCTACACTGAGTTTTCTTCCACCTACCACAGTCTCTTTCTTGTATATCAAATAAACTGCCCCCCCTCTACGAGAGAAATCTCACACTAAACGCTAGAAACCTATACACGAGAAAGAAGAAGCGGGTTACCCCGCTCCTTATTTGCGTAATCCTAATCGAGTAATCAACGTCCGATAACGATTGATGTCGTTATCACGCAGGTACTTCAATAAGTGTGCGCGTTGATAAACCATTTTAAACAAGCCACGACGCGAGTGATGATCTTTCTTATGCGTACGAAAGTGCTCATTTAAGTAATTGATTCGTTCTGTCAGAAGTGCTACCTGCACTTCTGGGGATCCCGTATCATTTTCATGAACGGCAAAATCTAGAATAATCTGTTGCTTACGCTCTGGCGTCATCGCCATAGTAAATCCCTCCTAAATGTTCCTGCTTGATCGCTTACGGCACAGAAGTCGGGCGGAGAACCAAAGATCCGAGCCGCAGCTTAGTCATCACTGTGCGATGACATGCCAAGACATTATATTCAGTATACACACCTTAAAAACCTAAGTAAAGGACACTGCACGCGCATGTTCAACATCTCGTGTCAGTTGCTGGCGCAACATGTCTAAAGAAGCAAATGTCTGTTCTTCTCGAAGAAATTCAAGAAATTCAACACACAGCGTTTGCTCATACAAATTCGCATCGACAAGATCCGGAAAATGAACTTCAAGACTCAATGTATTGGCGTTCGTAACTGTCGGACGTCGACCAATATTCATGACACCGAGAACTTTCTTTTCATCGATAACACTTGTCACGACATAAACGCCCTCGCACGGCAAAACATAAGGTTCTGTTACAGCCAAATTCGCTGTAGGAAAACCAATCGTACGACCCATGTGTTGTCCGTGAACAACCGTGGCGCACAGTTTATAGGGGCGATTCAACAGTCGGCGCGCCCCTTGAACATCGCCGTGTAAAAGATACTGCCGGACCCGTGAACTGCTGACCGGTTCGTCTTCATCCTGCACTTTGCTGACGACTTGTACATCGATGCCGAGCGATTCACCGATCGCCTTCACATCATCGACGTCGTATGCGCCATTTTTTCCAAAATGAAAATCATTGCCGACAATCAATACTTTGGCCCCCAAAGCAACCAAGTAACCTTCTATAAACTCTCTTGCCGTTTGCGAACGAAACGATTCGTCAAACATCGCCACATAAGTTTCTTCGATACCATAATCTTTAGCCACTTGAGCACGTTCTTTAGGCGGTGTCAGCCAAGACTGATAGCGCGCATCACCTGTCAAGACAAACCGAGGATGTGGGTCAAAGCAAAACAGGCACGGTACCGTGTTGGTTAGCCTGGCTTGGTTTACAGTCAATAAAATAATAGCCTGGTGCCCAAGGTGGAGACCATCAAATTTGCCGATGGCAAATGTGCGTCGCATACCGCTTTGATCGGACTCGGGACGCTTAGGCAAGCTAACATATTGCCTTGCCTCAATCACGGCGATCCCTCCGCATTCATAAAAACCTTAACAGCATGCAGCGTAATCCAAGATTCGCTCACATCTTGCACCACATAAATAGCTCCCAAAAAACCATACCTATTATGTATTCGAATTAGGGTTCCAGGATCAGCCCGCATGGAATCAATCCCGCACTGCAACGCGGCGCCATGAGCCACTTGTTGAAACTGTTCGTCAGTAACCATCATGTGCGCCATGGTCGGCACGGCACATTCCGGAGACAGTAAAACTTGCGCTTTGCGTTCCTCAATAAACGCAAGACTATGCGCATCAGCTAAAGTAAAAGGACCGGTTTTTGTACGAACAAGATTTTTCATATGTGCTGGAACATGCAGTTTGGAACCGAGGTCATGACACAATGTACGAATATACGTTCCTTTCGAGCAAGATACTGAAAATCGCACGAAAGGTTCATCTGCACTCAAGTCAACCTCGTGCACCAAAATGTGATCGATGGTGACCATCCGGGGTGACAAATTTACATCTTGCCCTTGTCTTGCTAACTCATAGGCACGTACGCCATGAACATGAATCGCTGAATAAGCCGGAGGAGTCTGCCAATATTCACCCACAAAACTTTTAAGAGCATCAACTACAGCCTCTCGACGTAATGTATGGACATCGCCCGTTGCTGTTGTCACACCCGTCGCATCCTGCGTATCTGTAGCTCGTCCAAACACTGCACAAGCATCGTACTGTTTACTTTCATTAGAAAGGTATTCCGCAAGACGAGTTGCCCGTCCTAAAAAGATAGGTAAAACACCCCTTACCGCGGGATCAAGAATCCCGCTATGTCCCGCCTTTTTATAACCCAATAGACGTTTCACGCGCGTGACGGCTTGTTGAGATGTCATACCTTGCGGTTTGTCCAAGATAACAATGGCAGCTGTCTCTAATCCGGTATATACCATACTAGGAAAACTCTTTAAGAACGGCCTCACGAACAGCCGAAAGCACTTGTGTTACAGAATCAGCTACGGAATCGTGTAAGGAACATCCCGCTGCCCGGATATGCCCTCCACCACCAAAGCGAACCGCAATTGCCGATACATCCACTCGTTCACGTGACCGCAAGGACACTTTTACCACGCCATCGGTATTTTCACGAAATAAGACACCCACTTCAACACCAGACAGTGATCGAGTATAAGGAAGTAAAACCTCTGTATCGCCTTCATGTGCGCCAGACTTTACAAGTGTTTCATGATCGACTACAACGTAGGCGATGAGGCCAGTATCATCTACAGTCAATGTTGCAAGACCAAGACGTACGAGTTCAGCCTGTTCCCGGGTCATCGATTCTAATACACGGTCAGCGACGAGAAACGGTTCAATCCCTCGCTTCAAAAGATCGGCTGCCACCATATGAACTTCAGGCGTTGTATTATTATAGCGAAACCCACCTGTATCAAAAACAATGCCAGTATACAAGCAATACGCCAGAGGCTTCCCCATAGGGACTCCAACCCCATGAAACATACGATAGAGCACGAGGCATGTAGCGGATGCTTCCGATTCAACTAAATTGACATGGCCGTAATGATCATTCGTTTCATGGTGATCAATGTTTATCAAGGTGTGATCTTGCGCAAACAACGAGGGTACAGTCCCCATGCGTCGTCGGTCGGCACAATCCACAGCAACGATCACCGAATACTGTTGCGTGACATCCTTTGTACGCACAAACTGTTCGATGCCAGGTAAAAAATCATAGCGAGATGGAATTTCATCATCATTGACCAAGACACACGGCTGACGGATTCCATCCAGATAATGCTTTACGGCAAGAGCAGCCCCGATGCAGTCTCCATCAGGGCTGATATGACACGCGATCAATACTGCATTTGTACTGCCTTCAAGAGCTTGTAAGACCGTTTGACCCGTTGCGTTAGTGATGGTCATCAACCCTCTCTGGCGTCTGTTCAGTTCGGGCAATCTCCTGCAAAACATGACCGATTCGCTCACTATAATCAATCGATTCATCCAGTTTGAAATGCAATTCAGGAGATGTCCTCACTTTGATGCGACGTCCGACTTCGGAGCGGATAAAACCTTTAGCCCGCTCCAAAATCGACAACGTTGTAACTCTTTCGTCATGAGGTCCGAGAACCGAAACAAATACCTTAGCATGACTCAGATCATTACTCACTTCAACCGCCGTAACTGTCACAAACCCGATACGCGGGTCTTTGACCCCCGTACGAATGATATCACTAACTTCTTTTTGCATCTGCCATCCCATGCGTTCTGCACGAAGTTTCACAGCATTCACCTACTCTGTCTTGATCGCTTCCATCTTGAAGG
>DAHWJX010000163.1:0-19899 GCA_027343965.1 Caryophanales bacterium
TGACTTGACGTTATGGACGATGAATAACTATCGTCCGAAAGTGGTACTTGGTACGACCTATCATAAACTTGGTCAAAAGGAAAATGCAGCAAATGCTTGGGGACCATGGGATCCGAAAAAGTTTACCGTGGAAGATTCTGCATTTGGCTTTATCACCATGGAAAACGGCGCCACGATCATTCTTGAATCAAGCTGGGCATTAAACACATTGCAAGTAGGCGAAGCAAAATGTAGTCTTTACGGCACAGAAGGTGGTGCCGACATGGATGATGGGTTACGTTTTAACGGAGAACGCTTTAGCCGATTATTTGAAGAAAAGGTAGATTTGAGTGCAGGTGGCGTTGCCTTTTTCGAAGGGAAGCAAGAGGATGCAGGAGACGTTGAGTCACGCCTTTGGATTGAATCGGTGTTGTATGACCGTGAGCCATTGGTCAAACCAGAACAAGCCCTCGTCGTCACGCAGATTCTTGAGGCGATTTACGAGTCGGCCAAGACAGGTAAAGCAGTTTACTTTAACGACTAAGTCTCAGTAAAATTAGGTATTTTTGGCGCATTGGGGCTTGCAAAAGTTCTTATGCGCTGTTTTTCTATGTAGTCTAACAGGTGACGGATAGCGTTTTCTTTGCGAAAGGACTACTAGTTGGTTGTGCTCAGCATAGTTAGTCAAAGTATGCGATGGCATGTCATGTGATGTGCTGTATAGTGAGGACATCGGGAATCACGTAAGACAGTTCGTCGGTGATGAGGCTAGCGAAAGAGCAATGTTGTGTACTTGATTTTGTGAAACTATTCACTTGAGGAGGGGCAAAAAATGGATGTTGAAAGTATGGTTAATGATCTTGTGGTCAAGGCACAAGAAGCGTTGTCACAGTATATGCAGGTCAATCAGGAGCAGGTGGATGAAGCGGTTAAACAAATGGCCTTGGCGGGCCTTGACCAACATATGGACTTAGCACGTCTCGCTGTGGAAGAAACGGGACGCGGTGTCTATGAAGATAAAATGACAAAGAATATTTTTGCGACAGAATACATTTATCACAGTGTCAAATACGCGAAAACCGTTGGTGTCATTGGGGAAAATCTTTATGAGGGGATCATCGAGGTCGCTGACCCGGTCGGTGTAATCGCTGGCGTCACGCCAGTCACGAATCCGACTTCCACGACTTTGTTCAAGTCACTGATCGCCGTTAAGACGAGAAACCCGATCATTTTCGCTTTTCATCCGTCAGCACAACGCTCAAGCAGAGCTGCTGCCAAAGTTGTACGCGATGCTGCCGTTAAAGCTGGCATGCCACAAGATTGCATTCAATGGATCGAAACGCCGTCGATTGAAGCGACACAATTGCTGATGAATCACAAAGGTGTAGCGATCGTACTTGCCACGGGCGGATCGGGCATGGTCAAAGCGGCCTATAGTACAGGCAAACCCGCACTTGGCGTGGGGCCTGGCAACGTTCCTTGCTACATCGAAAAAACGGCTAACTTTCGTCGAGCTGTCACTGATCTCATTTTGTCAAAGACGTTTGACAACGGGATGATCTGCGCCTCAGAACAGGCTGTGATTGTGGACAATGAGATTTATCGCGATGTGAAAACGATGATGAAAGACAATCAGTGCTATTTTCTCAACGAAGAGGAAATCAACCAAGTTAGTGCGGTTGTCATCACGGAAACGGGCGGTGTCAACGGAAAAATTGTCGGTATGCCTGCTGCTCAAATCGCTGCTTTGGCTGGTGTAACTGTTCCGCAAGAGACGTGCATCTTAGTCGCGGAGTTGCCAGCTGTTGGTCCTGAGTATCCATTATCCCGTGAAAAGTTAAGTCCAGTCCTTGCCATGTTTAAAGTGAATAACACGGATGAAGGGATCAAGCGTGCTGAAGAGATGGTTTTCTTTGGCGGAATGGGGCACTCCTCTGTGATTCATTCAGAAAATGACGATGTGATTCGTGAGTTTGGCCTGCGTATGAAAACAGGACGTGTGATCGTCAATTCGCCTTCGTCACAAGGAGCCATCGGTGACATCTACAACGCGTATATGCCATCTCTGACACTTGGTTGCGGAACATTTGGTTCAAATTCGACGACATCGAACGTCTCAGCAATCAATCTTTTGAATGTTAAAAGGGTGGCGAAACGTCAAGTGAACATGCAATGGTTTAAAGTTCCACCGAAGATCTACTTTGAACGCGGAGCAACGAAATACCTGGAAAAAATGCCTGATATTGAACGGGCGTTTATTATCACGGATCTTGATATGGTGCGTTTTGGTTATGTCGACCGTGTGCTGTATTACTTGAGAAAGCGGCTTAATCCAGTCACGATCGAAGTATTTTCTGAAGTGGAACCAGATCCATCCACAGATACGGTGATGCGTGGTGTCGAGAGGGTGCGCCAATTCAAACCGGATGTCATCATTGCGCTTGGTGGCGGGTCTCCCATGGATGCGGGTAAAGCGATGTGGATGTATTACGAAGATCCTGACGTGGATTTTGATGGTGTACGCCAAAAATTCCTTGATATTCGTAAGCGTGTGTACAAATTCCCTGAACTTGGACGCAAGGCACGTTTTGTGGCGATTCCTACCACATCCGGAACGGGGTCAGAAGTGACTTCTTTTACCGTCATCACGGATAAAGAAACAAACATCAAATATCCTTTGGCAGATTATGCGTTGACGCCGGACGTGGCCATTGTGGATCCGGATTATGTGATGACTTTGCCAAAAAGTATCACAGCCGATACGGGTATGGATGTTTTGACGCATGCTATTGAGGCCTATGTGTCTAATATGGCCAATGATTTTACGGATGGGTTGGCGATGAAGGCTATCTCCTTGGTCTTTGAGTTTCTGCCGCGCGCGTATCACAATGGCAAGGATGCGATCGCCCGCGAAAAAATGCATAATGCATCGACGATGGCTGGCATGGCATTCGCAAATGCCTTTTTAGGAATCAACCATAGCCTCGCCCATAAGTTAGGAGCTGAGTTTCATATTGCTCACGGGCGGGCCAATGCGATCTTATTGCCTCACGTGATTCGCTACAACGCAAAACAACCAACAAAGTTTGCTGCTTTTCCTAAGTATGAATCGTTTATCGCTGACAAACGGTTTGCCGACATCGCGAGAATGCTTGGTCTACCGTGCAGCACGCCGCAAGAAGGGGTGGAAAGTCTCGTCAAAGCAATTATAGCGATGATGAAAGAGTTTCAAATGCCGATGACCATTGCCGAGTGTGGTATCGATGAACAACAATTTGCAGCTCGTGTCGATGCGATGGCCGATCTGGCTTTTGAAGATCAATGTACACCGGCCAATCCAAAGATGCCGCTAGTTTCAGAGCTAGCTACGATTTATCGAGATGCGTTCTATGGCGTTGGCGTAACAAAGTAGCGTTAAGTAGGAAGCGCAATTGTGTTTATCGACGAACGACTCCTCGTTCGCTATACTTGAGAGCAATACGCATAGCTAAACAGAGGAGTCGTTACATGATGAAAATTTATACCAGGGGCGGCGACAGTGGCAAAACGGCGCTGATTGGCGGAGAACGGCGATTGAAGAATGACTTGCGAGTTGAAGCGTACGGTACGGTCGATGAGGCGGGCGCTTTTATCGGGCAGGCGATGAGTTTTCTTGATCCTCGTCGCGATGACGATGTGATCACCTTGTTGCTTGAGGTATCGCAAATGCTTTGGGATGTAGGCGCTGATTTGGCGGCACCGAATGACGAGGCGGGGCGATATGCCTATAAAACGCCGTCTGATTCGGCCGGACACCTTGAACCTTACATTGATCGATATAAGGATGAGGCGGATGCCATAACAAAGTTTGTGTTACGCGCAGGCAGTAGGGCATCAGCTACATTGCACGTAGCTTGCACGGTGGTACGGCGCGCCGAACGATGTACTGTTGCGCTTATGGAGAAAGAAACGATACATATGCCAACCCTGCAGTACCTTAATCGCTTATCTGACTTGCTTTTTGTGCTTGCGCGCGCTGTTAATGCGCGTGACGAACGACATGATGTCTTGTATGAGCACAGTTCGAATGTTTTTTAAGGCGGGTGACTTACCGGAATTGGTAATTTTGCATGGCGAATTCAACCTTTGATGAAGCGGATTTCTCTTGTCTCTTGTGAAATTCAGAGAAATTCGCTACAGTAGCTTATGATGTGGTTTTCGGAAAAGGATTTCATCGAATGCAAGGGAGACAATTTGGATGGGTCATCACCAAAATGTAGAACGAGAGTCGCTGTATCCGTATGATGCATGGAAAGTCGTAGAATCCTCGTTTGATATCGCTACCAATCGTCAGGATGAGACGATTTTTGCTGTTGGTAATGGATACATTGGTATGCGCGGCAATTTTGAGGAACCTTATCATGGGCCGGCTGGTTCGTCGTTGCAAGGTATCTACTTAAATGGATTTTATGATTCTGAGCCGATCAAATATGGCGAACTTGCGTATGGGTATGCGCAAAATAGCCAAACGATGCTCAATGTGACAGACAGTAAGATCATTCGGCTGTACCTTGATGATGAACCTTTTGATATGTTACAGGGAACCGTACTTTCGTATCAGCGAGAGCTTGATATGATGCATGGTGTCATGGTACGCGAGGTGCTTTGGGAATCACCTCAAAAAAGGCGTGTGCAAGTGCGCATCAAACGTCTTGTTAGTCTTTCACGGCGCCAAGTAGCGGCGATCTCGTATGAAGTAATTCCCTACTTTACGGGGAATCTGACTTTCGTGTCAGCCGTACAAGGTGAAGTGCATAATGAAGTGACGATGGGCGATCCGCGTGTCGGTTCAAGATTTTCCGAGCAAGTGTTGCAAACGATCGATATGCGACAAGATGGTAGTTATATGGCCTTGCTGCAAAGAACGAAAAATACGCACTTTTCGCTTGTATGCGCTGCACAACATGAGGTTGTAACGACGGTGCCCGTGACGACCAAGCAAACGCTTGTCGGTCAAGAGGCACAGTGGCATGTAACGGCGAAAGTGAGCGCAACGTCGGTTACCGGTGAACCAATGGTCGTGCGCCTCGATAAGTTTATCGCGTACGTCTCATCGAAAGATTATGCAACAGATCGATTATGGCAGTGTGCATCAGATGAAGTGAATCAAGCTGCCAAAGATGGATTTTCCTCCTTATTGCAGGAACAAGCAGACTTTATGGCCGCCTATTGGCGAGATAGTGATATCGTGATCCACGGTGATGATGCTTTGCAACAAAGTTTACGGTTTAATGCGTTTCATTTGCTGCAGTCCGCCGGTCGAGATGGCAAAACCAACATCGCCGCTAAAGGAATCACGGGTGAAGGGTATGAAGGCCATTATTTTTGGGATACGGAGACGTATATTTTTCCGTTCTTTCTTTATACGCAGCCTGAAATCGCGAAAAAGCTTTTAGACTATCGCTATCATATCCTTGACAAAGCACGGCAGCGGGCAAAAGAAATGGCGCAAAAAGGTGCTTTGTACGCTTGGCGCACCATCGATGGGGATGAAACGTCCGCGTATTATCCTGCTGGGACCGCTGCCTATCATATTAATGCAGACATCATGTATGCGCTAAAAAAGTATATGCATGCTACCAAGGACGATCAGTTTATGTTGGAAAAAGGAGCAGAGATGCTCTTTGAAACAGCCCGTTTGTGGGTGGATCTTGGAGATTACATTCCAGCTTATGATCATCGTTTTTGTATTAATGAGGTAACGGGACCTGATGAATATACAGCGCTAGTTAACAATAATTTATATACGAACGTGATGGCCAAAGATCATTTGCTCTTTGCATGGACCGTCGCACAGGATCTGCAGCATAGGTATCCTGAGGCCTATAAGACCTTAGCAAATTGCTTGGCGCTCAGTGAAGAAGAAGTTGTATCTTGGCAACGAGCGGCAGAGGCTATGTATATTCCTTATGATGAAACGCTGGGCATTTATCCACAAGATGATTCGTTTTTGAAAAAGGCGGTGTGGGATTTCGAACATACGCCATCTGATCATTATCCTTTGTTACTTCACTACCATCCTTTGGTGATTTACCGATATCAAGTGCTGAAACAAGCTGATGTGGTACTTGCGGAGTTCTTGCAAGGGGATCAGTTTACCACAGAGCAAAAACAACGTGATTTTGATTACTATGAAAAGATCACGACGCATGACTCATCTTTGTCGCCATGTATCTACAGCATCATGGCCGCTGAATTAGGAGATCTTGAGAAAGCTTATCGCTATTTTGCACAGACAGCTCGTATGGACTTGGATGACTACAATGGCAACGTCAAGGATGGTATTCACACAGCCTCGATGGGAGGCACGTGGCTGGCCTTGGTGGCTGGCTTTGGGGGATTGCGTGAGTATGACGGGCAACTGTTGTTTCGACCTGTTCTGCCACCGAAGTGGCAGGGTTATGAGTTTCGCGTACATTTTCAAGGTCGTTTGATTGAGATTATCGTTGATCAAACGGGAGTAGCTTATCACTTGCTGCATGGTGAAGACATTATGATCAAGCATGAACACCAAAGCCTGTTATTAACGCAGGGCGTGATCACTCGTGTGTAAATTCACGATGTTGTGAAAAATCTTGCACTTACGGTATAATTTTTCAAGCGGCTGAAATGGGAAGGGGAAGGTCCCCAGCATGCTTCGAAAAGAACGTATTTTTACGATGCTAGAAGAATTGACTGAAACTTGCCCAAAGGATGAATCAGGAATTCCTTTGGGCGTGAGTGCAGGGGATATCTCCCTGCGCTTGTCTTTGCTACGCAACAACTGCAGCGCTGACTTGAAACAGTTGCAGCGTGAAGGTCGCGTTATTTGTATAGAGGGTCGCCCTACATTGTACTTACCTAAGCAATGGTTGGAGAGACAATTCCCAGGCGACATGACCTTACTTGCTTCGTCGTACGAAAGTCTCTCTGACTATAGGCAAGCTATGATGACCCATAGGTTTTTTGGAAGAAAAATCATACAAGATGAAGTCTTCGAATCAGCCATGGGCTCACAGCAAAGCCTACAAGCTGCCATGGATCGAGCAAAAATGGCATTGCAATATCCTCCTCACGGCATGCACGTATTGTTGCTCGGCCAGACGGGAGTAGGAAAGTCGACATTTGCAAGAGCCATGTATTCTTATGCCGTTGAAAACGGATACATAGAATCAGGGGCTGTTTTTAGCGCATTTAACTGTGCAGAGTATTCGAATAACCCCGAGATACTGTTAGATCATTTGTTTGGACACGTTAAAGGTGCGTTTACGGGTGCTCTTCGTGACAAACCCGGTTTAGTGGAGTATACCAACGGTGGCATTTTATTTCTAGACGAGGTGCATCGCCTGCCTCCTGAAGGCCAGGAAATATTATTTCATCTCTTAGACTATGGTGAATATCGTCGTTTAGGAGAATCGGATTCTTTTCGAAAAAGTCGTATTCGTTTATTTGCAGCAACGACGGAGATGCCTGAGTCTTCCTTGTTATCGACGTTTTTGCGTCGAATTCCTATGATTATTAGGTTGCCAGCTCTGCGCGATTGGTCCATTCATGATCGCCACGAATTGATTTTTCGACTGTTGCTTGGCGAAGCGAAAGAGACTGAGAGAAGTCTTTGTCTCACTGCGGAAGCACTGGACTATTTATTGCGAACGCAGTTTTTTGCTAATATTGGTGGTCTAAAAAACACACTGAAATTGGCTTGTGCTAACGCATTTTTACATGGGGCGAAAAATCATGAAGTTACCATCACGAGGCAACATATCAGCCTATCGCAGGGAGACTCGCTGTATGTTGATAAATCATTGGTCGATACACTTCAAGATCTTGTGGTGGAACCGACAACCACGCTGATGAAGGGTATCTGGAATCCTCATGATTCCTCTCTAGTGGATAACTTGTCCAAATTGCAAGCATCGTTGCGTGATTTGTCCTTTTCTTCTTCTGAGATTATGGATGCTTTAGGGCGGGAAGTACATCGACGTATGGCAAAGCATTGTGGAACTAATGTTGCCAATGACTTACGCGCCTATGTCGGCGTAAACTTTTACGACATCGTACAAAAAACCTGGGCCGAACTTGACCATCTCCTTAGCGATCGTGTTGCACAAAGTTCCTGGCCAAGTGTTGTGCTTTTTCTTTACGGTGAAGTTCATCGGACGTTTACCCATCATGCGGCGGATATGCCGGTGTGGGTCAAGACAGTGATGGACGAGCTTCCTGATTTTTATCAAGTAGCCGCCATGTTGCTCAAGCATCTTCATCAACAACTCAATATATCCCTTTCATCCGAAACGATCGGTGTGGTTACTTTATTGCTTCAAGATGATACAACACAGGTAGGTAATCGTGTACACGTTTTCGTTGCTTTATTTGGCGATGGAATCGCTTCGAATATGGTCGATGTTGCAGTGCGTTTGGCTGGAGGAGAAGATACGGTCAGTGTACTTGAAATTCCTTTACAGTTTGATGAATCGTGGTTGCAATCGGCATGTGATGCTGTTGTGTCGCGAACGGACCATGATGTTGGGATACTGATTTTAACCGACGTTCCGGCTATTATCGCATGGAACGATAAGCAGCATAAGGTACATGTATCCCATGCTGTTCGCATAGTCTTTCGACCTGATCTATTCACCATTTTAAGAGCTTTGTATATTGTGCAATCTGGATCTCAAACGATAGATCAAATGACTTCATGGTTACAGGGCTCGTTGTCAAATCATGCGACAGTGGCCAACACGAATACGGTCCGTGTCGTATGGGCCTGCAGCCTAACAGGTAGAGGAACGGCTTCTGCCATTTCGCGTTTAATTGAACAAGCTTTGCCCGAAACGATGCGTGAAGGTGTTACCGTCATTGCTCGCGAGTTAGGGGGAGGACGGGAACTCATCATGGATCAGAAGGAACAACCAGTCGCTATCGTGGGCTCCGTACGACCTTCATTCCCTGGAGTACCTTTTTTTGCCGTTGAAGAATTATTGGATGATACAGGCATGCAACGCTTCTTGGAGGTAGTTGGCTTTGCAGGATATGCTCAACCTTATTTCATGAAGCAGCCAGAGTCAGTAGAACATGCGTCTGAATCGCTTGATATTCTTCGTGACCATGTGAAAAAAATTCTTGAAAGAGATCTTATTTATCTCAATCCGGCTATCGTGATGACCGCAGTGAAAGATATGATGGCATATCTTCATGATGATCTAACGCTTACTTTTTCATCGCAATGGGAAGCCCGATTTTGTTTACATATGGCTTATGCGATGGAACGCATCATTAAAAAGGAAACGGTTGTTTACCCTTATCTGCAACGAATACAGCGTATCTTTTCGACCCAATGGATACAACTTCTCGGCATATCCGAAATTACTGAACGATATCTTGGTATTCGACCCAATGATCATGAAATTGCTTACCTCTTTGAAATGATTTTTCCTGAACGGGCATTGGAGATGTTTCAATAATGATGAAACCAACCACTACAATGCGTTTGCGTGTGGATGATCGCCTATTGCACGGACAGGTTGTTGTTACGTGGGTGCGCGACCTAGCCATAAAAATAATTTGGATCATTAGTGACCGGGTTGCGAGTGAACCCATTGAAATTGCCCTGTTGCAGTCAGCCGTTCCTTTTGATGTGAAGCTTGAAATTTTCACGATTCATGAGGCCGCTGACGAAATTCATAAACCCTCTACGGCTCAGTCGATCATGGTTATGGTTGAAAACCTGCAAACAGTTCTTGATCTTCAGGAACTGGGCTTCCCGTTGCCTGATGTCAATGTTGGAGGATTGCGCTATCAACCGGGCAAGGTTGCGTTACATCGCGCCGTCTATGTTGGCAAGCACGACGTTGATATCGTCAATTGTTTGGAACGACAAGGCGTTGTCATGACTTTGCAAGTTGTCCCATCAGACTATCGGATCAATTTTTACGATCGCTTACGGAAGAAGTGGAAATAGCGGATGCAATCGATAGGACAAATTGTTGCTGTTATGCTGATCGCCTCGCTAGCCGGTATTGAGAGTGTTTTGGATGAGTGGCAATGGCATCGTCCGCTTCTCGTATGTACGCTGATCGGGATTGCCCTTGGATCGTTACACACCGGATTATTTATTGGCGGGGAGTTGGAATTGCTTGCTCTCGGTTGGATGAACATCGGTGCGGCCCAATCTCCTGATACGGCACTTGCCGGCGTCTTTGCCACATTACTCGCGGTGCGGGCTGGTCACGATGTGAGTTCAGCGATTGCGCTAAGTATTCCTCTTGCTATGGCTGGTAACCTTAGTACAGTTTTGGTTCGGTCAATGACCATTCCGGTACATCATATGGCTGATCGAATCACGCAAAACTCTCCTCGATCTTACCTTTTGCTGCTACACATGGGATCGCTTCTCTTGCAAGCCCTGCGAGTAGCGATTCCGGCGCTTTTATTTGAAGTGCTTGTAAAGCGAGCCGTCATTCTGGCTATTTTTCAAAGTATCCCACTTGTCGTTCAACAAGGATTTACGGTGGCTAGTGGATTTGTGGTGGTTGTCGGTTATGCGATGGTCATTCGTTCGCTACGTGCCAGAGAATTAATGCCTTACTTGTTACTAGGCTTTCTCCTTGCCGCTAATTCCACGACCACGCTAGTCACTATTGGTGTCATTGCATGCTGTCTCGCATGGCTTCATATTAGGCTTTGGACCAAGCACGATACGAGGGCAGTTGATGTTTCGGGATTGCCCGATCTACAAACAACCTCAGCAATGAAAATTTCGCGTCCAGTATTATGGCGTGTATTTTGGCGAAGTCAATTTCATCAGGCATCGTGGAACTATGAGCGCATGCAAGGCCTAGGCTACGCTTTTACGATGGAACCCGCGCTAGATGTTCTCTACAAGGATGAACAAATGCGTTGTGAGCGTAAGCAACAACACCTCGAGTTCTTTAATACACAACCCTACGTGGCTAATTTGGTCATCGGGATGAATTTGGCTTTAGAAGAACGTCTTAGTGAAGGCCGTCAATCCTTTTCTCGTCTCATCCAATCGGTCAAACTTGGTATGATGGGGCCACTCGCCGGTGTTGGTGATTCCTTATATTGGGGGACGATTCGTCCGCTTTTAGGGTCACTAGGAGCCGCCATGGCATTGCATGGAAATATTATGGGACCAGTGTTCTTTTTTGTATCGTGGAACGTAATTCGGCTTGGATCTAGGTGGGGTTTACTTTTTTACGGATATCGTTTCGGTCTAAAAATGGTCAACACGATTGCGACTGGATTTTTGCGGCAGATCAATGAAGGTGCTGCGATTGTTGGCCTCTTTGTGATGGGGGCCCTGGTTGCCGTTTGGACGCACGTTAATTTTTCCCTTCCCATGATCGATACGATCTTGTCGCAAACTATCCCAAAGTTGCCAAATCTCCTCTTGCTATTCTTTGTATTATGGCTGTTGCGAAGAGGATGGCACAGTGTTGGAATTATACTCCTTTTATTTATCCTAGCAGTTTGCGGAGTCTTTGTTCATGTATTGCAACCGTGAGGGTACGTATCGCAAGAGTATCAAATAATGATTTTAGTGTATTGTTTTTTGAAGTTGAGTATCAAATGAAAACCAAATTAACCGTAATCGCGTGCCAGATAGAGTTGGCACGCGATTTGCTTAAGTAATAGGTGTAATCAACTTTTTTGAAAGCGCAATCAACAAAGAGAGGAGGAGCAGCATACTTCCTTATCGTTTTTTACCATCATCAATTACAGGAGGGTCATTATGAAACAAAAATGGATGCAATTATTGCTTGGATTGTCAACGGTGGCATCGCTTGTGGCTCCAGCAGGTATGGCGAATGCTGCCACAGCTCCTAAGGTTGTGCTTAAGGTGCTTTATATGAATCAGGCAGGGTACACAACCACGGTGTTACGGCAAATGGGTAAACAATTTCAAAAGCAGTACCCAAACGTTACGCTTCAGTTTACTTTTTTACCTTATCCGCAAATGCACAGCGCTGTGTTAACATCCGCTGCCGCACCTACTGCACAATATGATGTGGTGCTGTCAGATCTTATTTGGACGGGTGAGTTTGCGTCACGTGGTTATACGCTTCCTTTAAATTCATACATTACACAAAACGTGAAGAACGCTAACCAAATCCCGCAATCTGTGTGGGATGGGTTTAAAGTGGGCGGAAAGATTATGGCCATGCCGTTTTTGGCAAACTTCCAAAACTTTTATTATAACAAAAATCTCCTGAAAAAGGCAGGTTTCAATGCACCGCCAAAAACCATGGCGCAATGGCTTCATCAAATGCAGGTTTTAAAGGCGAAACATATTGTTCAATACCCGTATGAGGATTCTTGGATGCAGGCGGAAGGTCTTGTCTGCGATTATGTTAGAACAGCTGGTGAATTTGGCAATGGGAACCTTTTCAACGCCAAAGGTCAACCGATCATGAATCAAGGACCTGCGTTAAAAGCACTACAGTGGATGCGTCAACTTTATGCTGATGGATTGGCAAATCCCAATTCACTAACTGCAGATGAACCTACGGCGGCTAATGCATTTGCTTCTGGGCAAGTGGCATTTAATACAAATTGGACCTTTTTAACAGGCATTATGGATACGAAGAGTCAATCTAAAGTAGTGGGGCAAGGCGTGGTAACCACGTTCCCCGTCGCGCCAGGGACCAATAAAACCACGCATTCTGCGGATATTTCAGGTTTTCAGGGTTTGGCTATTGCGGCCAATACGCCAGCAAGCTTGCGCCCTTGGGCATGGAAGTGGATTCAGTTTGCAACCTCACCAGCAGTTCAGGCTCAACACTTGCATAGTCAATGGCCAGTCTGGTCGCAAATTGCAAGTTCGCCTAAAGAGAAGAACTTGAATAAGTGGGCGGCAGTGTATCAGAAAAATCTCAATTCGGTGTATAACCGTCCAGTTATTGCTAACTATCTGCAAGTGAGCAGTATTATTCAACAGTATGTTCATGAAGCCATTGCTGGCACCATTCCAGTTAAGCAGGCCGCTGATGAAATGGTCCAACAGATTAATCAATTAAAAGCTTAATTACAGCGTGTGGCTGAGTAGTCCTTAAAAGGGGATTACTCAGCCACATAAAAGGGTGGATGAGGTAAGTGAGTGTATCGGTGCCCGTAGGTCAAAAGCCACCACATCGACGTCTATTGCATCGGTTGTTTTTAGCATTATCAGGTGAATATATTTGGTTTTACCTTTTACTCATTCCATCCATTGTACTTCTTGTTTGTGTTGTCATTATACCCATGGTTTTTGCTTTCAAAATGAGTCTGGGTAACACAACAGTTGTCACGGTTGGCGGTAAGGGAAGTATCCAGTCCGTGTGGGTGGGTCTACAAAACTATGTTAATGTGCTCTCCAATCCTTATTTTTGGCAGGCATTTCGTGATACGGTTTATTTTTCTGTTGTCTCGCTACTTATTGAAGTAACAGCTGGCGTTGCTATGGCGCTTTTGATGAATCAGCAGTTTTTTGGACGTAAAGTTTTTCGGGTCATTGTCTTCATTCCGTGGGCAGTTCCCACTGTCGTAAATGCTATGTTGTGGGGCATGGTTTTTGATGGGGATAATTATGGTGCGCTCAATGATCTACTGTTACGAATGCACTGGATTCAAACACCTGTGATATGGCTCGACCCTGCGCCACTGTTTCAAGGCATCCCTTGGTTATCTAGTTTCATTTCCTGGCTTGGCGGTAGTGTGGCAATGAATTCGATGATTGTGGGTGATGAGTGGAGGACGTTGCCAATCGTGGCAGTGCTGCTTTTAGCTGGGCTGCAGACAATTCCTCATGAGTATTATGAAGCTGCAAAAGTGGAAGGTGCATCGGCATGGCGCCAATTTCAAGCGATTACTGTACCACTTTTAGGACCTATTCTTAGCATCGTTCTCATTTTGCGCACCATGCAATTGCTTCGAGCTTTTACTCTGATTTTTACTTTGCAACAATACGGATTGCCCATCCTTTCTATTGAAGCCTATCAACAGGCGTTTTCATTTGGAAACTTTGGAGCAGGATCGGCCATTTCCTTCCTTATTGGAATTTTATCTTTGCTCATCGCTGTCGTTTACATCAAGCGGCTGTATAAGGAGGAGATGTAATGCTGTTGCGACGGGCTTCTAAAAAATTTTTTCTTTATGCGTGTGTCATCGTAGTATTACTGTGGACGCTTTCTCCTTTGTACTTTTTAATGATTACAAGTTTAAAACAGTACGTCGGTACCATTACTTTTCCGTTATCTTGGTTTCCAACACCATTTACATGGAAGAACTATGCAATTATGTTTACTAACTATGCACCTGATAGTATCAGTTATCGGTTTTTGCATGCTCTTCTCAATTCGCTGATCGCCTCATCCGCAACCACCATTTTAAACTTAGTATTTGGCTCTGCTGCGGCTTATGTATTATCTCGAGCAAGAATGCGAGGGAAAAATATCATTACAATGATCTTTCTTGCATCCAACTTGCTACCGACAGTCGCATTGATTATTCCATTTTACGTTCTTACAGTCACTTATCTAAACGGATGGAATCTCTACGATACTAACACGCTTTTGGTGATCGTCTATTCTTCATTTTCCTTGGGATTGGTCATATGGATTATGCGCGGATATTTTGACTCTATTCCCACAGAACTCGAAGAGGCCGCCCGTGTCGACGGTGCTAGTCGTTTGGTTTCCCTGCTGCGAATCATTTTGCCTTTGACCGCGCCAGGTCTATTAGCTACGGGATTATTAACATTTTTAACGTCATGGGACAATTTTGTCTTGCCTCTTGTACTTGCTCCAGATGCTAGCGCGTATAATTTGCCGTTTTTTATTTACTCACTGAATGGACAATACCTGCACCTTAACAATGAAATAGCTGCTGGCGGATTGTTGTCAGCTATTCCTCCTGTTATCATCGTAATTTTATTTGGCCGCTATATCGTCAGTGGAATGACGGCAGGCGCTGTGAAAGGTTAACATTTTGCCAAGAGGATTGCCGCCATGATGCCAGGTGTCGGGGAGTGACTACGATGCTAGCCAAGCACGCCTTAGAAACCACCTTTGAGCAGACTTTGCAACTTACTCCTGCCATGATGGTTTCACTTAAAATTTTGGCTATGAATGGATCACAATTACAAGATTATATGCAGGAAGAGTTGCTGAGCAATCCTATGCTTGAGTGGGATGAACCTGCAAATTCCCACGCATATGATGCGTTATCCGATACGCAACTAGAGTCCTGTATTCAACCTACAACGCTACAAGACACTTTGTATGAGCAATTGCGTTTCTCTTTGGCGACCGATGAAGTAAAACGAGTTGTCCAGTTTATGATCGATTCCTTAGATGAAAGAGGCTATCTTGACAGTTCAGATGGTGAGATAGCAAGTTATCTACAATGTCAGCTTTCGACCATACAGGAGGCCAAATCCGTTCTTCAAGAAATGGATCCACCAGGGATCGGTGCAAGTAATCTATTAGAGTGTCTTATGCTTCAGTTGGACCGTTACCCTCAAAATGACACGGTACTTTTAGCGCAGAAGATGATTCAAGGGGTTTTAACAACAGGTTCTATGTCATCTAGGTTCATGACGACCTTGAGGCAGGGGTGCGATGAACAGCTATGGTGTGACGCTTTGACGCTTCTTCGCCATCTCGAGTTTCGTCCTGGATGGGATGGGCATAGTTTGTTAGCCAAGATGCAACCTGATGTCGTTGTACGTAGAATTCATGGAGAATACATTGTATCGCTCAATGAAAAGTACATGAGAAACGTAAAATTCAGTGACATGATGCAAGATACACGCAAAGATACTGATCATACCGTCAATGAGTATATCCGCGAGAGAACTTTTGCCGCAAAAACTTTGCTGAGAAGTATTGATTCGCGTAATCAAACGTTGTTGACAGTGGCTAAAGAAATTTTACGAAGGCAAAGTGACTTTCTAACGTATGGCGTGTCTCGCCTTTGCCCGTTATCGGTGCACAGCATTGCGCAGGCTCTATCTCTTCATGACTCAACGGTCAGCCGTGCTATCTCTGGTAAGACTGTGGTAACGCCGCAGGGATCGGTTGCCTTGCGGTTCCTTATTACCGGACGCGTAACGGAAAAAGCAGGAATTGGTGTATCGATGCATGAGGTGAGTTTTCGTATTCAAGAGCTTATCTCGGAAGAAACTGTAGAGCACCCGTTGTCTGATCAGGATATTGTGAGTGCTCTACAACGTTTTGGCCTGGGGGTTTCTCGCAGAACGGTTACAAAGTACCGTCTCCAATTGAAAATTCCCTGTGCTGCGAAAAGAAAACTGGCTCGCGTGGTGAAAACCTGATGTCTACCATCGTACTGCTTAGATGACCATACCGATGAGTCCGGCAACGATACCGCTTAGTACGGTAAATGATGCTGCGATGAGTAGGGCTTTGCGAGGGAATTGCCGCCAGACCATGGCAATTGATGGTGCACTAACGGCTGGCAATGTCATGAGCAACGCAAATGCAGGACCTGTACCTAAACCGAACTTCATCATCGATTGGATAATCGGTACCTCACCTGCGGTCGGAATCACAAACAACGTGCCGGCAATGGCGAGGCCGACGACCCATAACAAACTGAAGGAGTTGCCTGGTACAACCATTGGAAACAACCAAGCACGTAAAGCACCAACGGCCAAGACGAGTACGACGTAAGCTGGCACGATGGTCAGCGCAATTTTGCCGAGTTGGGTAAAAAAGCGTTTGACGAGAGAACCTGGTGGTTTTTGTGTTGACGCAACCAGAACTTGTTGCATCGTTTCTTGCGCTGCTTCTCCTCTGTAAAGGTGATTTGTTACCGTTCCAACACCTAAGATGAGAAGCAAGCCGAAAATGACGCGAATAACGACAAACTTCCATCCGAGCACGAATCCCATAAATATAATCGTAGCAGGGTTCAGGACTGGGTTGCCCATCCAATAGGCTAAAGCAGCACCGACGGAAGCTTGCTGTTTGCGCAGACCCACCACAACAGGGGCAGTGCAACACGTGCACATCATACCAGGTAAGGAAAGCGCACTGGCTGTGATGAGGCTCGTCGTATTCGATTTTGAAAATAATCGCAATATCCATTGCTTTGGCAGCAACGTTTGTACTGCGGCCCCAACAATGACCCCAAGTATGACAGCTTCCCATACCGCCAAAAAATACTGTTTTGCATAATCCCAAGCGGCGAGCAAGGAAGGGGCAGGAGCTACGCTTTGATGCCCTGTAATGATCGATGCGCCGAGTGAATGCTTAGCAGCGGCGATGAACATTTTATTAAAATAAGGATACCATTTGACATAGAGTTCGCCTGCGATTAGCAAGACAAAAAACAACACTATGCGCCACACCCAAACGTGTCTTTGAGTCTGTGGTGCAACTGCTAACGATAAATCAGACATAGGGAAACTCCTTTCGTTTGGCACCGTAGATATATTACTAATAGAAATTAAATATATTCCAAAATGTTATATATGTGAAGTGGGTAATAGGGTCTATCATTTTTTTCGTACTATGCTATACTCATATTGGTGAATTATTTCACAATCAATGTGGATCAAATGAGGGATTTTTGTGGATGAGACGGTGCAAGACTTACTCATGCGGCTGTATGCCTTTCATGATCTAGAAAAAGAGCAGCTTGTGTATATCCTTGATCATCTTGATGACGACAGTAGAAAGATGCTGTTTGATCTCGCGAATAAAACGCGCATCGAGTATTATGGACGGCGAGTCTTTATGCGCGGGTTAATTGAGTTCTCTAATGTATGTAAACAGGATTGTATGTATTGTGGGATTCGGAAATCGAACTTAACTGTGGATCGCTATCGTCTTAGTTTTGATGATATTTTAGCGTGCTGTGAGGAAGGTTACGACCTTGGATATAGAACTTTCGTCTTGCAAAGTGGCGAAGATTTTTGGTTTAGCACAGATAGCATGAGTCAATTGATTCGTTTGATTAAAAAGCAGTATGCGGATGTGGCAATTACCTTATCTGTCGGTGAACGGTCCTATGAGACATATAAGGCTTGGTATGACGCGGGAGCAAGTCGGTACTTGCTGCGCCATGAGACGGCATCGCCTACACTTTACGCCGCGATGCATCCGACGATGACATTTGATCACCGCCGCGCGTGTCTGGCCAACCTTAAGCAGATTGGCTACCAGATCGGTGCGGGCTTCATGGTGGGATTACCGGGGCAAACGCATGAGGATCTTGCGCTTGATTTATGTTATCTTGCGCAATTGCAGCCGCATATGATCGGCATCGGTCCGTTTATTCCTCACCATGCAACTCCTTTAGCTGATAGCAAAGGCGGGACGATCGACGATACGTTAGTGATGATAGCTTTGGCAAGACTGATCGTTCCTGATGGATTATTGCCTGCGACGACGGCTATAGGTTCTCTTCATTCACGTGGACGGGAGTTAGCTTTACAAGCAGGTGCTAACGTCGTTATGCCTAATCTCTCACCGACGATGGTGCGCCCGAAGTATGAACTTTATGAAAATAAAATTTGTACGGGAGATGAGTCAGCCGCTTGTCGGGCATGCATCGAACTGAGAATTCACGCCGCCGGTTATACTGTCGATATGCAACGCGGCGATAGCGTACGCATCACGCCTTATGATGCTCAAGCCGAGATGATGATGAAAAATTAGGATGTTGCACATGATTGCAGTCATTGTGAATTTAATTTAAGTTTTTTTTAACTTGGTAATCCTCTGATTTTAGTCGAATCTATCCGCTAACCATATATGCTATAGATGAGCGTATAGATAGAGTGAGAAATGGGGAGTATCTTCATGATGGCACGTTGGAAAATATGGACGGCTTTGGGTTCGAGCCTATTGCTATCATTGGTCCTTGTGACAGCTCCGAGTTTTGCAGTAGGTGATAGACATTCGCAAGTACCAGGAAGGCGTCTATCGCAAGGTACGGCAGGTAGTAACGCTGATGCTATGACTAAAAATGGTACTCTAGCACCCAGTATTCCACTGGTATCCATCAATCCGAATCTACAGTCGTTTCCTACAACGACATTGACAAGTGGCCAACTATTGAACATTCCATTGACATCCTTGGAATGGATTATGAATGACACTATCCCCGGGGAGTATGTGAATGCTCTTGAACGCGTCAAAGGTAGTGCTCTGACGATTCCTAATACCATGGTCACTTTTACGTACAGTGATGGCAAAACCGTTACGGCAACACCATCGGGGATTGTTGATATCAACGGTACTTACTTTATTGATGTTACGATACCCACAGTATCCTTATCGCATAGCGGTGTTTCCATTGGGGTGGATGCTGTATCACAAGGATTGCATGCGTATTTGTGGAATGTTCGAAACTCGGGTAACCCTATCCTTGGGACGCCGACATCAATGCCGGGAAGTCCGGCCAGAAGCGACTTTATCGCAGCTCCTGTACCCGTATTTACGATCGAACCTCCGCAAGTCGCAGGTCAACTTCCTGAGATTCCCTATGCAGCGGCATTGCCTATAGTCATGTTAGGTGTGGCAGGTCTGTACTGGCGCATGAAAAAAACGGTACATCGCTAGGGGAATACCAATCAACGTTAAAAACTGTATTGTTTTTATGAGGCGTGAGGCGCTCAACTTAGGTTAACGGATTCCGTTCGGCATCCACATTTTTGTTGAGTCAGTTAACTCGTAAATCTGGACACAATGATAAAAAAAGAAAGCAGGAATCCAGATGCGAGTGTATGACAATGGAGGGCGTTAGAAAAAAAGATCAAGGAACTAGAATCCGCCAATGATATCTTGAAAAAGGCACTCGCTTTTTTCGCAGAGAGCCAAAAGAAGTAGCGGCACGAGAATTATTTCGTTTTATATGGGCCCAAAGGGAAAA
>DAHWJX010000014.1:0-14890 GCA_027343965.1 Caryophanales bacterium
TGGCACTGGGCGAGGATTGTTTCTTATAGCAAGCAGGATGACTTAGCGTTGCTTAAACCGATATTTGCCCAACCGTTATCACCTTTGTACGGTGGATTCGCATCCCATCAACCGCATACAGGACAACCGGTAATAAATATCGGCTATGCGCTTGGATATAACGAACTTATCATCAATCGCATCGGACGCGTGTTGGCTACTGGTCAAACCATGTCGGTATGGGACTACGGCACTGTATATAATCTGCTGTCGGTAAAAACAGGCTCTTATCAAGGGGACAGTGGATCACCGGTCATCAATCATTACGGCAATGTTGTCGGGGTTTTAGAAAACGGTCAAGGATACAAAAAACCCACAGCGATGGCGAATCATACGGCATCAGGTGCAGTTTCACTTGCAACGTTGGAAATGTTTCTAGGCCAATCATTCAACGGTGACACATCCGAGTTACAACGATTGAGCAGTTACGGTATTGTTTGGGCAGGCTGAGTCAACAAAAAGCGCCCTATCGGGGCGCTTTCTTATGAGCGGATCTATATATAACTAACGTGCGCACTCTTTTGCGGCCTTGCGCATAGCGTCTTGAGCGGCTTTGCGGCTGTTGAAATGACGGCCACGCAGTTTCTTACCAACACAATCGCGATAATTCGACTTTGCCAAGATTGTCTACCCCCTAGGTGGGAACACGGCCTCCATCAGGAACTTGGCCTCTTGTTGCCCGCTTTTGGGTAAAGTGTACCGCCATTCTTCAAGCGCTGCCCGAACTTGGTTTTCAGACACCTTTTTGGTATCGAGGATCTTAGCCAGTTTCGGAGGAATACTCGTACGGTAGTCATGACTGATGCCTTCCGCGAAGTTCACGGCACTGGCCAATTCACACGGTCTGTGATCATCTACGGTGCAATTTTTCTTGGCCATGTCGTATTCAATCTCTTTTTTACTCCGATCGGCTGTCATTCTTTCTTTTTCATAGGCGATAGCAGCTACTTGACTAGGCGACTTTCCGAATGCAATTTCGTGTCCAATGTTTTCACTACGAATTTTACGCCGGGCTCGTACTGATGTTTTTTTAGGTGTGGGTGTTAGTGGCATGCTGGTCATTCCCCTCTTTATGTTCGCGCCATGCGTTTAAAACATCACGCCGAAATTCGGTATTCAGTTGACGTGCCTCTTTGGCCAGCGCTTGCACCTTATTCGCATCAGGGGCCGGATTTAGACTTTGATCAATGAGAGCAATTCGTGCTGTAACCTCTTCTAAATCGTCGGCTGTCTTAGTTTTGTTCAGTAGATCCTGTCGAGCCCTGCGAAGCTCGGGTAATGCTTCTTTTGCTGCCTGTTTTTGCTCGGGCGATAAGCCGCGTAGCTTTTCTGGTGCCAGTTTAACGCGCTCAAGCGCATTGATCACTTCTTCCGTGCGCTGAACGCGGATCTGCACTTCGGGATGGTCTATGCCATCCTCACGAGCGAAACGTAATGCCTCTTTGAGACTGGCAGCTGCGATCGTCGTCTCAGGTACCGGACCTTGTAATTCGTCACGCATATGCACCATCTTATCGGCATATTTTGATAGCACTTCACGATCGATCTCTGGTGTGGCGGACAATTTTTCTGGCGTCAAGTCGTATTCGAGTAACGCCACCACCTCTTCCCTTGCGGCCGCCACGGCAGATGTTTGCTGATCGGCTTGCTTAGCCGTTGAAGCTTCTTGCATAGCAGCTGATACCGTCGCTAAGTGAGCGCGAGTGCAAGGCACACAACCTATGGATACATCCATGTCAGGCGCATACTGACTATAGACGGCTTTCTTCCCTGTTTCGACTGCCGTTCCTTCAATTTCAATCGTGCTTCCAGCTTTGATCTCGTCGTGCATTTGTGTAACTTCGGCCTTAAGGTCTAGCAAGAGTTGTCGTTCTGTTTCGTGTTTGAGCTTCGTTAACTCAGTTTGTTTTTTGCTTTCACGAGACGTATTAACGTGTTGAACACCCTGCAACACAAAATGCTGAAATCGCATATCAGAAAGGATGTCTAAAAACGCCATATTATCACCCCGATCCTTTGTTCAAATTTACCCAAAAATGAGGCGTTTTTACCCATGTTTATCCCCAATCGCCATATTTATGGGTAAGATGAATCCAACCACGTCGATACGCGTAATAGCTTATTCCGGCGACTGCACCAACACCCAGTGTCCACCATGCCCACGCGGGCACTTTTGATACCGTTTTAGTGATGTACTGGACAGGGCCTTGTACTGTTTTTGTTGTACTTGTTCCAGGCTTCGTTATCACGTTGGTGTTAATCGGAGCATGAGCATACGTGGCTTTTACTTTGCAATTGCTGTCAATAATCGTGTTGATCGTGACGCTGTTTGCTGTTTTTTGAAAAAGGAAAAGCCCTGCTTGTACGCCAGCCGCACTACCTTCACCTACATAAGTGCCTAGCGCTTCAATCGTCTGCGCACTGCATTTCGGTTGTGCTAAAGAAGTCGCCGATGACGATAGGGATGGCGAATCGAGAGTAAGCCAGCCTTTAGACTGTGCTTCGCTCCAAGCTAACTGCAAGCGCGCCATATAGTATGCGGGCACTCCTGTGTAATCCGGATGTCCAGAATGTCCAGCCACATATACAAGTAGTGAGAAACCAGTGAGATTGCTTGCGGCTTCTGACTTATAAGCGGAGGCAATGGGCTTAATGCCGATTTCCGCATTGATCGTTGAGCTCAGTAAGACCGAAGGACTACTTCCGTATTGATTCCATACATCGCCCTGGCCACCCGGTGTATGGAGCTGAAACAAGCCATAGCTCGTCCCGTTGTCACCTATTTCGGTAGGTGTAATAGACGTTTCAGCATAGGCGATGCAAAGCGGTATCCATGCAGGCACACCATAAACGCTAGACCAATGCTCAATGACGCTAATCGAAGCGCTGTCCATAGGTCATCACGCCTTTTTATGGTGTTCCATCATGATGGCTGCGACGACAATTCCTGTCACGCCTAATGCTGCTAAACCGGCCAAAACATAGGGGTTTGACATCATGCCATTTCTCTCGTTGGTATACCAGAGGGAAATAACAGGTTTTTGGGAAACAATATTCTTTTTTGCCGTCGATGGATTGATATGATCTTGATGAGATACCAACACACATTCATAATCCTTGACGAAATTGAGTCTATATCCGCCTGCAATAGCTTGATGATAGACGCTGTAGTCAGAGTTGGAACCGAATTGTGCCCCATTTCCAACATAGGTGCCATATTGCGTACATCCGCCGACGCTGTAACTTGTCACGGATTGCTTGGTATACACCATCATGGTTGCCCCCTTCGATAGAAATACCAATAGCCAAGGGCCGCGACGCCCAATCCACCAGCCGCCAGCTCCTAAGGATTTGTATACCACGAATTGGACGTTATAGATGTTGTACCCTTGCTAGAACTACCGCTATTTGACGATCCTGACGATTTTGCTGATGATGCGCCGGACGACGATCCAGAAGAATTGCCCGACGATGCGGCGGATGAGTTCCCTGCCACTGTTAGACCACCTGTGGCTGTCGAAGCTTGTACTAAGTGAGTGTGATGATAGGTAAAGAGAACCTTACACGGTGTTGAAGAGTTTGGATCCACGAGGTAATAGGTATAGCCGGTGCTCGAAGTCAACATATAGGCGTCATATTTGGCGTTGGCACCAACGGAAGTTCCATCTCCCATATAGATCCCTAGCGGGCATTTTCCGCGTGCATACGTCGTTGCTGTTTGTCCTGGCGTTGATGGTATGGCGGTCGGATTGCTCAAAGGTGTTACATAGGTGCTATGAATCAGGCAGTTTCCGTCAATCAAACGCATATAGTTATAATTACCTTTTATTTCTTGATAGATAAATAAGCCGGTTTTCGTCTGGCCTTTATATGTTCCATATTGAGCACCGCAAGAAGGTGGACTAGTCGATGTTAGGCCATAACCCAAGACTTCATAAAGCACTTTTTGTATAAACGGCCAATATTCATCAAATGGAACATGCCCTGGACCTGGCTGTTCAAAAGGCGTATAAGCACTTGTGTTACCATAGGCATAGAAATAAGCACCTTTACCGAAACGCACACCGAAGCTCGAATAGACATAGATATTTTCAACGGTACCGTTGGATAAAGTTTTTACTGTGGTTTCATGGGGCGCTGCCGTATTAGCAATGAAGCCCTTGCCTGTAGGTGGTGATGTTAGCACAAGACTCCGTTCATAGGGCCAGCCACTAGGTAATGCCGCAAAACTAGCCTGATTATCGGTGCTGCCTATATACTCCACGCCGACATCCATTGCTGACATCAAGTTGGTGAAATTAGCAGGAAAATCACCAATAGCTCCAAAGTCCGTGACCGATAGAGGCCAACCGCACCATTCGATCCATACGCCGCCAGCAGAAACATAATTAGCGATCTCTTGATAAGGGCGACCAGAATATTCGCCTTGTTCATTTAATGTAATCGATATGTCGGCTGTGCTAATATGCGAATCAAGACGTAAGGCATTGGCTAATTTCGTCCAATCGTATAAAGGTGCAGCAGATTTACCGTATAATGTAGAAAATCCATTAGGCGAATTGACAATAATGTTTGCCAAGTTAGCGTCCTCCTTTCTCAGTGAATCAAAGTAACGATGATGCCAAGTTCCGCGACTACCGCCATAATGAGTGAGGTAGTAACAGCAATTGCCGAAGCGGACCAGCGTTTGGTGTTACTTTTTAACGCCATTTCCGTTTCACCAATGCGTGCCGATAGTGCTTTTACTTCGCTTCTAATATCTTCAATTTGCGTGTCCGTGCCTTTGATCTCGCGTAAAATGTCATTTTTAAATTCACGTAAGTCGTCTCGAAATTCGCTGCGAAGACGGTCAGTAATACCTTGGATAAGCTGAATATCCGATGGCCCATCTCCCATAGAGTCCCCTCGTTTCCGTACAGTCTATCTAAGCGT
Organism: Caryophanales bacterium; assembly: GCA_027343965.1. Classification (GTDB taxonomy): domain Bacteria; phylum Bacillota; class Bacilli; order Alicyclobacillales; family SLC66; genus JAKACU01. Next base: position 4,972 of record DAHWJX010000014.1, read on the forward strand.
TATCCTAGCAAAGAAACGGACAAGGCGCCGATTGTACGCTTGTCCGTTATCATTGATCGGTGTATGCCATGAATTTGAACTAGCCTTTTAGATGCATAAATGATAGATTAAACATAAATCAACTATCGCTCTCGTAACATTTAATTGGTAGAATATAGAGAAAGGAGATGAACAATTCATGCCAAAAGTAGAGTCTGTCGCCGCTTTAGTGAGAGCCATTGGAGAAAAAAACCATGCGAGAATGAGAACCATTGTGGAACAAATGATTGCTCATGAACGGAGTGCTAACAAAACAACGTCAGCAGAGAAGTTAGAATACGCTCTTCGTAGTTGGCCAAATGTTCTTCAAATGGTTGAACTTCCAAGCAACATAAAGAGTCTTGTTTGGCCAGAAGACAGTACGACAACTTTGCTTGATGTATATCTGGATGACGAAGTTGCTAACGGCGTAAATATGTTTATCCGAGAGAGAATAAACCATAGCCTCATCCATGATGCGGGACTACCTGTGCGGAAATCGTTATTGTTGGCAGGACCACCTGGCAACGGTAAAACAAGTCTTGCATCAGCCCTCGCTAACGAGTTGGGGTTGCAATTGATCTCGGTCAAGATGCATAGTCTCATTGATTCTCACATGGGAGAGAGCAGTCGAAACATCGGCAAGGTATTTGAATACGCCATGATGAACGATTGTCTACTGTTCATAGATGAATTTGACGCTGTTGGTTCTCAGCGAGTCAAGGGAGCAGATAATAGCGGCAGGGAATACAACAACATTGTTACTACACTACTCACAAATATTGACCGTTTCCCTGATAGCGGTGTCCTGATAGCCGCTACGAACATGCCCGACGGTATAGACCAAGCAATACAGAGACGATTTGATGTAAAACTATGGCTTGGTAATCCGTCTGCGACGCATATCAAGAAGTACATTTCGAAATACCAGAATGAGCATAATATCTGTTTGCGTGATTCTCTGCCTGAATTAGTGTCCAAACTCGAAGGATCGCCTTGGTCAGCCGTTGAGAGCGCGTGTATTGATATCCACAAAGAACTGATTTTAGGACAGCCACCGAGCACTGCAAATTGGGTTGGGATGCAATCTGGTCTGGCCATTTAAGTATGGAACAACACATAAACAACCTCGACCTACAAACATTGTCAGTCACAAACATAGAGCTCAAAGACCATGGAATGGATTGGTAGTCATTAACTTCAATCAGATTTTACGATTACCCTTGTTTTATAAAGGGGATTTAGCTGCCTATGCTTCCGTTTGTGCTGATGCCATTCGTCTAAATCCGGATGAGCAACAACTCGATTTAGTCAATTATAGTACAGCGCCCGCTATAAAGATTGCCCGTCTCGCCGTTGATAAGCATTTTGTTGGGTACGGCTTCGGCAAGTTTTTAATCGAATATATTCGGTATACATGCCAAGTATTAAATGAACTCCTTGGAATACGTTATGTAACACTCGATGCATTTCCTCATAGAACGAATTACTATAAAAAGCTAGGATTCCGCGAAAACTTAGTCTATAGCGCTGATAAGCGACGTAAATTCATAAGTATGCGCTCGGATTATCAGGACGGTGAGATGGAGGAATCCGAGGAAACGGTAGGATAGCCATTGAGCCGTTCCCTTGGATACCTCATAGTCGATCTGTATTTATTGAGACTTTACTTCGCAATCTTCTAAGGCAAGACACCAATCTTCCGGACTACTCCATGTATCTAAATTGCCTATGGGTTCATAATGAAGATAGTTACAATATTTACGTAAAACGCTGACACATATCTTTTCAGTTCGTTCCTTACGCCGGACAAACCAGGCTGGTAGATGGAGCAGTTCGCGACCTGTGATACCTTTGCTCAGATAGCGTAAGCCATCATCCACAATAAGTACCCAATCATAACGTTGCCCCATCAAGCCTCGCAATTTAGTCAATGCTTGATCAATCTTACTTTGTGAGACTGGAAGCCGAAAAATTGCGTAACCATTATCGGATGTGATGGGATTGATCGCTACCTTGACGCCATCTGCTTCGATCTTACTGAAATTATCTAACGCAACCGCCACATGGTAATATTCGCGATTGTGCGGACCGTCTTCTAAGCGTTCACCGAATTGGATAAGAGCCTCTAAAGTAGTCGTTGCTTTATAGTAACCTAATACGTCTCCTCGTTGAATCAATTTTACAGCCTCCTCAAACAACAAAAATCCTCTGCTATGAGACTAGCAGAGGATTGAGGGTTAGGCAGAAAGTAGTCATTGTACAAAGTATCGTTGATAGGCTTGCTGACGAGTCGATCCGCTAAGCGTTGCATACAACTGTGTCGTTTCGGGCTTTTCGTGACCCAGAATCGATTGCACAGCCGCAAGCGGTGCGCCTTGATTGAGAAGTACTGTGGCCAGCGTATGACGCAGAACGTGCGGACTTACCTTTCCGGCAAGCCCACATCTGCCCGCGACAATCTTAACAATGTCCTGTATCCGATGTACTGGCATCCGATGCGGTTTATTAGTAGTCACAAACAAAGCCATATCCATGTCATTTCGACTGTTTAAATAACGTTGTAGCCATATCCGAGCTTTGGCTCCGAAGTAGACTTCGCGTTCCTTATTACCCTTCCCAAGAACCGTTACGGCTCCGCGTTGCCAGTCAATTGCATTTCGGTTGAGATGCATGATTTCACTGACGCGGCATCCCGTTGCGAAAAAGAATTCAATTAACGCGTGTTCTTGAATGGTTTTGCAGGCATCGCGCAACATTTCGACTTCCTCTATATTGAGTGCTTTGGGTACGCGCTTGCCTTGTTTTGGCTCTTTAAGCTTGAAGGTTGGGTTTTTGACGATATACTCTTCTTCCACGAGCCACTTAAACAGGCTTTTAATGGCCCGTATTTTATGCCCAAGGCTCGATGGTTTGAGATGTGTATTGTGGCTGAGGTGATCACGCAAGATCTGAAGTGTAACATCTTGGATATGGAGATCGCCGATATCCCGAATCAAAATGGAATATTGCAAGCGATAAGACTTGATGGTATATGAGGAAAAGCCTTCTTGCGTACGTAGCGCAAGATAGCTCTCCGTGACTTTGGAGAGTTGCATGATATATGGCCTCCTGAGAAAGGTTTTTGTCCTGAGATAGAAATGAAGCAGGCTGCGCTCTCAGGTGCGCTTTCGTCTAAGGGATCAGCTTAGACTTGCCTGCTTCCAACATAACCTATCATATGTTTCTATGCAAGGTCAAACTATCGCATCAGCACCCTTATGCGATAAATGTCGTACCCTGCATCGGAAGCACTGTAGCGTTCGCCGTTTCCTCTGCTTGCAAAAATGCGAGATGATTCGCGGCGAGAAGTTGTGTCTCTGCTGCGCAGTAGGCGGCATAGTCCGTGTAGGTTGTGCCGTTGAGTGTGGCGCTTGTCCAACCTGTCGGTTGTTTACCCCAGTTCCACTCTTTGACATACTTTGGGTCTGGTAATCCGTCAGGAAGCAATTTTGTTTCGTCAAGCAAAACTTGAAAATGAATCGTTTCATGTGGTGTGGGCTTTTGGTGTGCTTTGATCATTTTTGCGGTTGTCATGATAAACCTCCTTAGTTGATGAGTGAGTACGCGAGTGAATAGGTATAACTATCGCTAGTAGGTGCTGACACAACCACATCATAAACTCTCGGTATTCTCTGTGATGTGGACTGTATAATTTGATCAGTAGTTCCAGATGCCGATGGAAATATCGCTAAAACATACAGACCGACAGCGTTTAAAAGACCTGTTTGGGTAGTTAGATTAAAATAATTACCAGATGCGTCCCGACCTCTTACGGTTAGTTGAAGTCCTGATCCAGAGCTAGGTACAGCAGGAATCGCTGAAATTAATAGTGACACAAACCCGCCTTCTGCGTTGAAATTGGTCGCGTCTGGACTGATCGTTGTCGATGTCCGCGCCGCGCTTGCAAGTAGAGTACCTTGGGTGTTGTTGTAGTTTCTGTCATAGTTAGTTCCGTTAAAAGCGAATGGTAAACCTGCATTGATCATTCCTGTAGCGCTAAGAGGGGAAGCATCTCCTAATCCGGAACCAACATTACCAGAATAAAATTCTCCACCTGTTCCACCGACTGGCAATGTCGCACTACTGCCCGTTAGTTGCACACTCGGCGTGCCCGTCACTGCCGTTTGCGCTGCACCAGAGCCATGAACTGTTGTAATTATATCCACACTACCTGCGGCGGGTGCTGCACCAAACGTTGGCATCAAGGTAAAGGTCCGTAAAACACCTTTAATCAGAGGCACTAGGAATGTTTGAGTGGACCCTGAGGCTATGGATATTGAGGACCCAGTTACGTCACTGGTTATTGCATAAGATATCGATCCCGTTCCACCCGTTGCGGTTGAGCCAGAACAATTCAGTGATAATCCTGTAATAGTTTGTGCTGTGGAATTGTTATATACCACGATTGTAAGAGCTTTAGCATCAATGATGGCCTGTGTATCATTAGCCTGCGCGCCCGCCAACAGATCAGCTATGATAACAGAGGCTGCACCGGATGCCTGCGATGCAGTTGCGTCTATATATAATGCATTGCCTGCCCAAAATGCATTTTGTTGGCTGTCATGTGTTATCTGACCAATACCTGGCATGCTATAACCTCCTTATTGAGCTTGCTTAAATTGAACCCGTAAGCTCAATGTGCTAGCTGTTCCAACTTGAAAATTGTAGTTTGCTTGACTACCTACCACGTAATCCTCTTCATACCAAATACCAGCCGATAAAGGATTACCCGCATTAAGTAGTCCCGTTGTGGCTGCTGTACTGCCACCTGTAGCTGGTGCTTGTGTAGGTGTCTCAATAATACTCATTGTACTGGATGCCGATACAAGCATACGCAATGTAAATTTCCCTTCTGCAGGCGGAACGATGGGCATAGCAAGTATATTGGTATTAGCAGCCTCGGCGAGACCACTAATAAACACAAGACGTTGTGGCGGTTGCGGGGTAAGCCTGCCTAATGCATCAGTTAGCATGGCTCGTAAATCGTTTCCGTCCGTTCCGCCTACCATCAAAGCCTGATTAGGTATTGTTGATCCAACGTTACCTGTCGCGTCGTCTCTTGTTTGTAAGCTTCCGGTTGCCGATATGAGTTTAAGCCGTGACCAACCATTAGCGGTCCATCCCGTCAGCCTTGCTAAGATTGCTGGTATGCCAGTAGGCTGAGATGCAACTTCATCAACATTATCGCCCTGTGGATCTGCAACATTCGTTCCGGCCCATTGAGCTACGTTTTCGGGCGCCGTAATTTCAAGCCGTAATGGGCGTAGGAGGATGAATTGATCACCGGAAATAGGAGTTTTCGCAAATGCTGTATCCACAGTAATTGTTCCTGTTGACGTAACCGAAATAACGTTACGTGATGCACCTATATTTTCACCACTAATATACTCAATAGTGGACCCTATAAGCTCATTAGCCACTTGCCCGGCTATATCAATTGCCAAACCCGATGGATTATGAAGTATAGCTGGGATCACCGTGGTCGTGGCACCTGATCCCGTTTCCCAATTGTCTTCGAGAATATCACGGGTGTGCTGAGACAGTACAACTGCCATTTCTTCACGCGTCATAGACATCCCAATCACCTCTTCTTATCTTATCGGTTAACAATGGCCGCAACGACAATGGCTGCGCCAGCAACAAGCGTCGGTATTAATTCTTGTACCATTTGCAAGTTCGTATGTGTCTTCATTATTGGTTTTGATGGATTTGTCGGTGTAGAAGGTGCCCCTATGATCGGCGGGTTTATCGTCGTAGAGATAAACGTTGCATAAACATCGGGTGTAACGTCTCCGATATCGCCTGATGCATAGAACCACCAGCCTTTACCGACTTGCACACCGATCATAGGCCATTCGTAGACGCTACCTTTGGTGATTGATGATTCCCCAGATACCCAATTGGTAGGCAGACTATTTGTGGTGGTCACTAAGGCTCGATTTGCACCTGACGGTGTAAAGAAGTTCATCCCGCTAGGCGCTTGTACATTGAGTGCTTGGAGGAAAGCTGTCACGCCGTTGCCGCCATAAGTCGGACCGGCTTTTGCTCCGTAATAAAACGGATAACCCGCATAACTAACCCATATACCACCATTTTGGACGAACTGAGCAGCCTCAAACGTTCCACGACCAACGAATTCCCCTGCATCAAGTACGATATTTTGCGGAAGCGTTGATAAGAGATTAGCAAGTTGTGTGATCTGAGTCGATGTTGTGCCAAATACAGGACCTTCTTGGTTTGTTGTGATGGTGACTGGCATAGGTACTCCCCCTAGATTTCATCAATGTCGCAAACGGAATACGCGTCGCGACCTGTGGTCCCGTTTTTATAGGTTTGCCCACGTTTGACCGTTTGTGGATCAGCCATACGAAACAGTGCGCAAGCCGTAGGCCACGCTTCAACACGATGCAGAGACGAGGTACAGCGTTTCACAAGCCTTCCGTCTCGTTCAAATTCTTCTAATATAACGTGGTGAGTATGGCATCGGAGCGTTCTAATTGCTACCGCCCCCTCGATAATTGGTGAATTGTCCTGCGAGTTTGCGTAGCAGTTCGTATTGACCTTTTAATAACGGTTCATAGACGGTCCGTGAGAAATTGCTGGTCATCACGGCGAGCTGCACATCCGCCGTGAACGTAATATCGATCGTGTCATTATTGATAAGTGTTTGAACGACTTGTGTATAGGCCGGAGGCAAAAAGGAACCGAGAATATCGATGTCATAATTCATCGGCTGTTCCACAAATAACGGTGGAAGACTATCTGCCTGAAACGTGGCAAGAAAATCGGATGAATGGTTATCAACATGCAATTTAACCAAGTAGACAGCCGCTGCTGTATCACCTGTTGGAATGCTGATATTGAGTTCTCCGACGGTTCCTGCTTTCACCAATAAAACTTGACGGACAAAGTAAGGAAAAACTTCGCCCACTTTGCTAGCGGCTAAAAAGGTCTCTAACAAAATATTGGTATTAAGCGGTAATGACACGTTATGGATAGGATCAAACGCCAAATTCGCGGTTTTTGACGTTACCGACGAAGTATTCAGATTGACAGACGACTTTTTCTGTTGTTGCGATGAACCCGTTTGAAAATAGTCTGTCGGATTCAATCGAGAAAAAGCCTGAGCCGCCATAAGTTCTTCCAATTCGGAAGCCATCTTATACCACCACCCCGGCTAGAATCTGCTCATATAGATGCAAATCTGCGGCGCTCAGGTGAATAGGATTAAGTTTTCCGAAAATTGCTAAGAGTGTTGTGCTCAGTGCGATGCGCATTACGGTTAAGCGAACAGTGACGTTGGCCGTTGTCGTTACTGCGGACAGCGAAATGCTCAGTTGTCGCAAGGCAGGAATCCATACGGACATAGGATAGTCAAGGCTCAGATTATCGCCCAAGACAGATACATAAGCCACGTCAGAATCTCGCTGAATAGTAAGTGATACTTGGTTGCCAACCGCAACCCCACCGATGGCGATCGATGTAATCACCAAAGCTTCGTCATGGCCGGGCACGATATTTTCTAATGTGGTCGATGTCGAAGTGACAGAAGATTGCTGATAGGCGTAGATGTCTTCGCTGACTACGCGTGATAGCCAAGCTTGCTCGAGCGACCTTGATAACGCAAGAGGCCTAAAGCCCTGCGTTCCAATTTGATATTTATCGGCCAAGGCTTGCTCAGAGGAGGTCATTGATAAGTTGCGCATAACTTTATCAGCGACTGTCAAATTTTTGACGCCAACCGTGTAATTTACTTGCACATTAGGTAAGGCAACACCAGTGCTGTTGGTGAGATAGATGCCAAGAGCACGGCTGGATCGAATGCCGCTATTGGTCTGTGATAATACGGATTGCAAATTAGGAGGATAGGCGGCTGCAGCTGTTAGGCGAGTGTTTCCGTCTGATTCTGTCGCTAAAGAAACACCCGTTTCTTGCGTGATCGCCACGTTGCCTAGTATGCCAATCTTTTTACCGTCGGTGGCTGTGGTGATATCGTTCGCTGAAAAAACAATCGTTTTACTCGGTTGCAAGGATTCAAAGTAAGAGGTGTACGGAATTTTCTCGTACCAATATTTCGAAACTTGAGCTTGTGCATCATCAAAAATCGCACCCACGTCGGATCACCTCCTGAATTTTGCTATAAAAGTAGTAAGCAAGGCCCTCTTGAACGAGGGCCATAACTATACGATCAACTATGTCAATCTATTGAGCGGCGGGAATAGCACCTTCAGCTACGTATGTAACGACTAAGAGGCCAGCAGCCGTTAACGCCGCATCAAAGGTTAAGGTGTTGCTTGGTGTATCAGCTGTGCCTGTGAATTGCACTTCGGTTGCGCTAGCTGGTGCGGTGCTTTGCACGGTGTAAGCTGTTGCAGCGATGGCTGTAGCAGCACCATCGAGTCCGACTACAGAAAGCACTTGCACGGCGTTTTCCGGTAAAGTTTGTGCGGCAGTTGCCGTGGTGACAACGGGTACTGTGCGGGTTTCAAATTGCATGGATTTTCTCCCCTATCCCTAAAATGAGCAGTTATTTGTTGCTGACCAAGATACCTGATTTAGCAATACTCGCGGTATTAACGGCATAGGACTGCGTGCCCGTCGTTGCGATGAATGGTGATACGGAATTCTTATAGACCATCATTTGTGCGAGTGTGTCGGCTTCGGCCAGAGCATAATATACGCCGCTATTTGCATTTTGCGGATCAGCAACACCATATTGAAAATCGTTGAAACGATAACTGATGGGAGCTCCTTGCGGGCTATCCTGCGGAACGATTTCGTTGCCGACTTTGAACCCGACATAAGCTTGTCCACTGGGTATACGAACGCCAAGCTGTTGCCACAGGAACATGTCATTTGATTGGCTGAAATCGTCGCCTAAATCGTGTTGTGTATCCACAATATTGGCTTGATTACCACCCACTACACCGAGACGCGAGAAAACATAGGGGCTACTCGTACCGGTTGCTTGCTGGTTGTATGCGTAGCTGATGCGGCGACGAACTTTGACATTACCCACTTGGTTATCACCACCAGGTAGCGAACCCCAACTGGTAATGCCGAGGGTGCCGCTGAGAATATGGGATGAGAAAAATTCCTGTACGCCTGGATAACTTACGGCAATGGAACCGTCATATCCAATACCAAGGCCTGTTAAATCGTCAGCTTGGTATTTTTCCCCTTTCACCACGATACGAAGTGGTGCCACAACATTTCCGTTATTTCCCCAACCAGAGATAGATTTCACTTGCACATAGAGACCATCCGTCACTTTAATGCCCGTCATTTGCAGCGGCATATTGCGGACGGTGCCCGGATGCTTGAGATTTTGCAAGAGTAAGTCGCGCACCGGGAAACCGAGAATGATTTGCCGACTGCCGTGTGTGTTTTTGCGACGAGCGAACATGTTCGCCAAGAAGGACCCGTCAATGACGATGAAGTTATTCAGGTTGTTGCTACCATTGACAATCGATATTTCTACATCTGGGAACTGTGTGGTTGCCGCTGAATTATCGACAGGCGAAATGATTTCAATGATCCGTGCATCAGCCACATAGCCATTCGGTAAATGTGTGCTTGAAATGGTATTCGGTGTGATTTGAATGTTCGACGTGTTAACGCTGGTTGATCCGCTTTCAGGGCTTTGTACCGTAGCCCCAGCGTTGATTTGACTGCAAGTCACGTCAAGTAAGGTGGTTAGCGTACGAAAACGAGTCCAATCTGCCATAATTGCGTTTCCTCCTTGGGCCTATTGACCCATAAAATAATTAGCTATTTGTACTTTGACTTGGTACGCCTGAGGATACCGCAACGGTAGGTGTAGCAACCGCATTTGTAGCCGTTCCCGACGATGACGTTG
>DAHWJX010000028.1:0-3843 GCA_027343965.1 Caryophanales bacterium
GTAGTAACATCACCAAATGGGCAATGGATGATGAAAATCTGCTATTTAAATACTTATATGAACAAGGGTTTTCTCTAGGCTATGTAGTTGATGCATTGAACCGAAACTGCTATATGCGTGGGTTAGAAACCATGAATTACGTCGTGGTGGGCGATCCCGAAATTCGTATTTCCAATCCTGAAGTGGTGCCAAACAAGGTTAAGCCGACCCTCGAAAAAATCTCTTCTGATGAACTTGAAATAACTCTCTTCGACGTAGATTTACAAACCGTCGAATTTGAGTTTGTAGATCGAGATATATGGAACCTCATCAAACGGCGCTGCATTGAGGTTGGTGTACTATGCAACAAACAGGAAGTTGATGAGGTCTTTTATGATTTATGTCCAGGCAGTGATGGATGTACCATTACCTGCAGACTCTTCGCATGGAATTCAATCAAAGCCGAACGAGTAACGGTGCTCTTTCAAAGACCCATGGTACCAGAAGTTCTTAGTTGGATGATATCTCCATCCCGCGACAACTTGGCCGCCCTTCCTGATTTCCAGATTAACATCCAAAAGGTGAAATCGTTGCGCCGGGAAGTTGAATCCAACATGAAAAATTTGTTGAAGTTAGATATGACTGGACGCTACAATGCTGCTTTATTGTCTAAAAAACGCACTAGGGTGCGTAAAATTGAGGCTATGCTTGACACATGTGATCGCGAGCTTATGGATTACCTGGTACGGAGTACCGAAACCCCTTCGTATAATTTTCCCGACTCATATTACAGTAGTTACCGATTATCGCACGTGAAATCCGAGGACGCATGCCCCCAATGTCATGACGCATACTATGTGTATCACTTTTACAACCTTTATCGAACCGGTTGGTACCGTCTTAAGAGCTTGTGCCCTGTCTGTGGAGAAATTGCAGATCGTCCCGACGATCGCCTTGAAGGGGTAATTATTGCAAGCGAGATTTTGCACCGAAACATAGAATCTAACATTACATTGCAAATCACTAACAAAACCAATGACAGGCTTAATCTAAAGGCCGCTATGGCATTCGTGGACGGGACTAGGTTTCAAATTCAAAGGAACGTCCGCGGTCCACAAGTACTAACCATTGGCCCCAGAACCCGGTGTCAATTATCCTTTCATGCCTGCCCAACGTCAAATACCCCAACGCACTTAGTGTATGGGCGGGTTTATATACTGCAAAATAGCGCCATTTATCTGTTTAGCAAACCGTTTTGGGTTAGTCCTTAGGAGGTTGGGTCATTCGATGAAGGTCGTTTTGTTAATTGGAAGTGGTGACCCCACATACAGAGAATATTTGTTACGTGCGATGGCGGAACATCACAATCTGGTCCTGCTTGACACCCAGCCACTCACTTGGCAGGCTCAGTATGTTGAGGATTATGTTCAAATTGACATGAGCAAATCCTCGGCACTTTACGCGGCCAAACGCCTGCAGGAAAAGAACTCCATCGTTGGTATTCTCACCTACCATGAAGTTTTTGTGGAACTAACGGCCGCAGTAGCTGAGGCTCTTAGCCTCCCGAACAACCCTGTACAATGTGCAAAGCAGTGCAGAGACAAGTGGTTAATGCGAGAACAATTTGACCGGTTTGGAGTTCCCTCAGCTCAAAGTGTCTTAGTTCATTCCCAGCATGAGGCGCGGACCGTTGCAGACAACATTGGATATCCCGTCGTACTCAAGCCTCGGGCTCTAGGTGGTAGTTTAGGCGTCCGGTTAGTAGAAGATCCCAAGGCCATGAATGAGGCTTTTTTCGGTGCCAGCGAAACTGACGAAGAAGGTTTGGGAGTTGACTATCGCGGAGTGTTGGTCGAAGAGTATTTAGACGGGCCAGAAGTAAGCGTGGAGAGTGTGACATTTCAAGGAACAACTCAAATTATTGCGGTAACCCAAAAGCAAACCGGCTTTCCTCCATATTTCGAAGAAATTGGCCATTTGATTTCTCCAGACGATAATACCTTTGGGGAGGACGATCTTAGACGAGTGACTTTGTCAGCGCACCATGCGCTCGGAATTCAAAATGCTGTAACACACACTGAGATCAAGGTGACCTCTTTGGGACCACGCATAGTAGAGGTCGCTGCTCGGTTGGCCGGTGATTTGATTCCACATTTGGTACACCTGGCCACGGGCATAGATCTGTCAAACATAGCCATTGATATTTCGCTTGGTAATCGTCCTGGCATCATCCGAAACCGTTCAAACGCTGCTGCCATACAATTCATTTACCCTCTACGAAGCGGACGAGTGAAAACACTTATGGCAGATCCGTGGTTGACCAAACAGCCCTGGCTCGATCAGATTCGCTGGCAAGTCAAGAAGGGCGATTCAATTGAGTTTTCACACCATAGCTTTCCTCCTCGCCTGGGCTACATTGTTGTATTTGGGAACAGTGTCTCAGAGTGTACCCAATTTCTCAAACAGGCATTTAGCTGTGTCAGAATTGAAATCGACTAAGGGACACTTTCCGTTTCCGTAGTTTAATGATTAGCAGCTCATGATGTTTTGCGACTGGCTGACGCTGCTGCGACACGCCGTTGGTAGGTTCGTGTGGAAGCAAGGCCAAATGCCGCGGCAAGACCGCTCATCACCACCGTGGCCTTCCACGCCAATACAATCCCTAAGATACTACGAAAATGTAAATCGACAAATGGTGCAACTGCCCATGCTACAGATCCAGCCGCGGCATAAGCCCCCATGTAAGCTCCCTGGGCCCCCACCGGAGCAAGTTTGGTGGCCCACCCAAGTGATGTGGGGGCCCAAACCATTTCTCCCATTGCAAAAATAAATACCACCATTGCTATGAATATTGGTGTCCGCCCCAATAACAAAATGAGAAATGGTAGACCCATGAGCAAAAGTCCCATAATCATTTTATACGAGACGGGCGTCGCCATGATTCGCCGTGTAAAGCGAGCCTGAAACAAAGATACAACGACAGGATCAATGGTTGCAAGAATTCCCCACGTAGGTGCTTGAATATGATAGGACGTTACCATAGCTATCGGCAGAATGACCTCGTACGCAACATAAACCATAAGACCAAAGAACGTAGATAATAAAAGTAGTAAAAACGGGGTATGATGTAGTATTCCTTGTAAACTTGTACCCTCAGCTTGCGAACTTGGTTTTCGAACAACGGGAAGGGTATATATTGCTAACAACGCTGATGCAAAGCCGATTATCGCAACGCCTACATATAAAGCCTCCCAATGGCCGATCATCAGCGCCATTGCCCCAACGGGTGGACCAATCATGTATCCGACATTGAGCGCCACTCGTAAAGTTCCGTATGCATCTTCTCGTTTCGACTCGGGTTTCATGTCGGCTACTAATGCATTGGTTCCAGCAAATACGGGCCCGGATGCCGCCCCAGCAATGACGACAAGGACCATCCCTGTAACCCAACCTCGTGTAACAGTGGCAAGAAAAAGAGTAGCTAAGGATTCAAGCCCCAAGGCCAAGGCGATGGTTCGTGAGCGTCCGATTTTGTCGGAAACGCGCCCCCCAATGTATGCCGTCGCTGCCGCAGCTCCAGCATTAAGCGCATACATGACCCCTATAGCGGTGGCTCCCGCATGCATATTCGATGCTGCCCAAATTCCCACGAAACTCCAAAAGGCTGAAAACGCGAGGGTACCCAGAAACGCCACCCCAAGTAAAGGAGCCATGGAGCGATCTACCTTAGTGCCTAATACAAGCGTCAGAATACGGTAGAAAATATCTCATCACCCCGGCTTAGATTCGCAACTCTTGTTTCGATTTTTCCTTCCAGAAAAAGTACGACCTGTGCAATTCAGCGATTCAGCGTGCGAAAGCACG
>DAHWJX010000037.1:0-1728 GCA_027343965.1 Caryophanales bacterium
AGCGACGCAAGCCCCGCCAAGGACGTATGCGCTCCATTAAGAATACGCACCTTAATCAAACGAAAAGGTGCAACGTCTGGCTCATAGCGAACATTAAGCCCCAGGGAGCCAAAATCCCATTTGTCCTTTAATCGCGCATCCCCTTGAATGACCCATAGGTAAAATGGTTCGCGAATAATACCGAGCTTATCTTCATAAGTCATGTCATGCGTTGCTGGATCAAGTGTCGATGTCTGAAAGCCTGTCACGATACTATCAACAAGCGTATTGTAAAATCGATTGGATTCTTGCACCCACGCAACAAACTCCGAAGATAAATTCCAATTCGCAGCATGACGAAGTACAAGCTCACGCAAAATATCTCCGTTATTTTCGACAAGTTCACAAGGAACAATATCCAGTCCCATTTGGGCATCCCCAGCAAAAGCTTGGAATCGCTCGTAAAGATACGCCGTTAATTTGGCTGGGAATGATGCGTTACAATGCTCGTGATCGTAACCTTCCTCTAGGTAAGTCAGACCGGCTTCCGTCGTGTTTGATACGACGATGTCAATTTGTGGATTTCTCGCACATTGCAAAAATTGATCCCATTGTTGATACGGATCGATTGCTCGGGAAATCGATTGGATGATTTCCCGAGCATCACGCACTTTCCCATTCTCCATACCACGCAACCAAACTGTATACAAACCATCTTGATCATTGATTTCTTTAATTTTTGCAGCGCCTAGGGCGAGCGGTGTAGCTACTACAACACTACCCTTAAACTTACCATTTTTATTCAATTGATGAATCAGCCAATCAACAAAACCTCGTAGAAAATTACCTTCACCGATTTGCAGAACTCTTTCGGGATGTAGCTCTTGGGCTTGCTCCGGCATTTCTTGTTGCAACCATGAACGAGTTACTAACACATGGACACCTCCAAATTAGTATTATAGGGTTACTCCATCTTTAAATATGGCAATTTCACGGAACTCATTTTGTTCATTGTGCGTGCGGTACGTCCCTGAGGCCGTATCGAGAATCAAACGATATAGCTCTTCGGATAAATTGTTCATCGATTGTCCTTCCAAAAGCTGGCCAGCATCCACATCGATCCAGTGCGGTTTTTGCTCTGCAAGTGCTGTATTCGTTGAAATTTTTACCGTCGGCACAGCTCCACCAAGTGGTGTTCCACGACCTGTGGAAAACAAGACGATATGGGCTCCTGATGCAATGAGCGCAGTCACCGATACCATGTCATTACCGGGGGCTTGCACCAAATTGAGCCCGGTCATGACAGATGGTTCTCCATAAAGAAGAACGTCCTGAACAATGCCATGTCCACCTTTTTGCGTACAACCTAACGACTTTTCCTCAAGGGTTGTGATACCGCCGTCTTTATTGCCAGGTGATGGATTCTCATAAATCACCTGATTGTGGCGAGCATAATAATCCTTAAAATCATTGATAAGATGGACCGTTTTCTCAAAGGTTTGTTCATCTTTTGCACGATTCATCAAGATCGTCTCAGCGCCAAACATTTCTGGAACTTCTGTCAAGAATGTCGTTGCGCCTTGCTTGATCAACAAATCTGAAACAGCACCGATCAACGGATTGGCTGTGATGCCTGAAAATCCATCCGATCCACCGCATTTGAGGCCAACTTTTAGTTTTGAAACGGGCACCTGTGTACGTTTAAAAGTTTTCGCATAATGAACCAATTGTGTGATTTTTTCGAGCCCT
>DAHWJX010000071.1:0-4354 GCA_027343965.1 Caryophanales bacterium
GTTTCAGCACTATTAACACCTAGCCAAGTGTACGATTTGCAGCAAGAATCGCTCGTCACATCACCTCACGAACTCACTCAAGAAGAAATGGACGCATTATTCGATGAGGACGACACGACGATACCGGACGACGAGAATCCATTTCTAATGGATTGAGTGGCACAGCAGAGGTATCCCGAGCGCAAGGTTCAGCTGATCATTTCCATGCTCTTAACGGTTGAGAAGGGTACGAAAACTTTGTTGTGATTACGCTCGACGAATAAACCAATAAGAACACCCGAGTGACGCACCTAACTGTTATCTGCCGAAATCCTTCAAATTCCGCATTAGCCAAGAGGATCGGCGGCGTCTGCAAGTGATGGTGCATGCCAGAATCGCACATACTTTCGTGATGGCAACATAGAGTAGAATTAAAAACAGCGAGGTCCTACGCTAGTGTATATAGACGTTGCAAAGCGACTCTAAACAGGGTCGCTTTTTGTGTCGTGATTTTTTGTTGACAAGCTATTGCAAGAATGATGTATGCTGAGACAAGCCCATCAAGGAAGTACGTCGTATTCCAAGCGAAAGTAAGAGTAGGGCAATTATGAGAAGAGAGAAGGTAAAAAATTGTCATCCGTGGTTTCTACAAAACGGGTTTCTTTGCGTTTTATCATTATTAGTTCGGTTATATCACTCATGATCATTCTATTTTTGGTGGTGGGTGGCGTCGGTTATTTCATCGCCAGTGACCAACTTACCTTGCAAGGTAAGCAGCAGATAAAACAAGATGTGCAACATGTCTTTGTTCTTATGGAGCAAGCTAATCGTGAGGTGCAACAAGGTACATTGACACTTTCACAAGCTCAATCTATGGTCAAAAATGAAGTGTTAGGACCCATGGAAGCGAATGGTCATCGTCCTATTTCACCGACGTTTGCTATCGGTAAATACGGCTATGTCTTCGCACTCAATAGTCAAGGCGTTATGGTGATGCATCCTGAACTCGAAGGAAAAAACCTTGTTACGTTAACCAAAACAGGTACACCGGTGGGCAGTGACTTACTCCACTTGGCGAATCAAGGTGGAGGCTACTATTCATACCAGTGGCCGTTGCCCAATTCCACACAAATTGCACCCAAAATTGTGTATGTACAAAAGGCTCCTATTTGGGGATGGGACATTGTAGCTGGATCGTATTTGATGGATTTTAATGCAGGCGCCAATTTGATTTTGTGGGTCTTAGGCAGTATTGGCATCGTTGGACTCATCGTCGGCATTATCGCATCGATACTTATAGCAAGATATATTGTGAATCCGGTTCATAAGGTGGAACGCATATTTTTGCAACTTGCTCGTGGTGAAATCTATCATGTAGAAGAAGCGCCAACCAGTTTCATAGAGGAATTGTCCGTGATGGGTCAAGCCGTTCATACGTTAGTGACTTCCTTGCAGTCTACCGTAGACAAAATCAAGGGAGAAGCCATGCAATCGGCAGCTCTGTCACAAGAATTAACCGCAAGCGCAGAAGAAAACGCGAAAACAGTAGAACGCGTAGCTCGAAATTCCGTTTCCATGGCCGAAAGTGTAGATCAGCAACGCAATGAAGTTCTCGTGTTGGATGATGTGGTTCAAAATACGGATGAACAAGTGCAACGTCTCAAGGAAAACAGCGGGAAAATCGAGGCCGTAGTCAATCAGGTTCAAACATCGACAGCTAACGGAGCAACACAACTCACGAAGACCAGTGAGCAAATGGATTCTATTCTTAGGTCAACGAATCAGACAAAACAAAGTTTTACGGCTTTACAGGACAAATCCTCATCCATACGTGAATTTGTAACCACGTTGCAAGAAATCGCGAATCAGACAAAACTCCTAGCACTCAATGCCGCTATTGAATCGGCTAGAGCTGGTGAAGCCGGTAAGGGGTTTTCTGTGGTGGCACAAGAAGTTCGACGCTTGGCCGATCAAGCATCCGAAGCGTCAAAACAGATCGAAGAAATTGTAGAGAGTATTTCTGCGGACATGGAGCAATCGTCCTATGCCATGGCCCAATCAGAAAAAGACGTTCACGAAGGTCGAGAACAGATGGTGGTCGCGCAAAAAGCATTCTCGCTGATCGAAGAACAGACTTCGCACATGATTCAGGGCGTAGCGCAATCCATTGCCATTGTTCAAGCGTTATCGCAAGGTGGCGAAAAACTACGCCACGCTTCGGAAGTCCTTACCGACACAGCAACACAAACGAGTGGTGTCGTGCAAGAGGTCGCGGCGGCATCTGAAGAACAACTAGCCAGTATGCAGGAAGTAGCTAGCTCGGCTCATTCTCTAGCTACTGTGGCGGAAACGGTGATGGAAAGCTTATCATGGTTTTCATGATCATAGCAAAGTTACGTTGTAGTAGTAGGCGGCTCCAACAGGAGTCGCTTTTCTCATGCCAAAACCCGATAGAAAAATGGCCAACCAACACGTTGCAGATCGTGGATAATGGAATGAGAGAAACGATGAGGAAGTGTACGCCATGGCCTACGAAGATGCCTTTTTGCGCATGAAACCGATGAAACCCGCCAAGTATACCTGGCGTTTGCGAAACGAAACATTACAAGAAGCGGATATTACTTCACCATTACATCCCAAAGTGTTGGAGGTGCTTGCACGACGAAATATAAGCACCACTATGCAAGTGTAGAACTGGTTACATAACAACACGATCACGTCACCTTGGGACATGGAGGGCATGGAGCTTGCCTTCAAGCGTATCCTCCAAGCCATCAAACAGCACGAGAAAATCCTTGTCTATGGCGATTACGACGTAGACGGCATATGTTCCACCACGATCATGGTCAAAGCGCTGCGACAACTGTTTGGTGTCGTTGTAGGGTACGTGCCCAATCGTTTTGAAGAGGGCTATGGCTTTCACGACAAGTGGGTAACATGGGCGGCTAACGAAGGCATCGGCCTCATCATCACGGTTGATGTAGGTATTACAGCCAACGAGACCATCCGATATGCCAAAGAAAACGGTATGGATGTGATTGTCACGGATCATCACCACACACAAAATTTCCCTGACGCGGCTTATGCTGTCTTGCATCCATCGAAAGCACCGTCTGCATGCTCAAATCTTTGTGGTGCAGGGGTAGCGTGGAAACTGGCTTGCGCTATTTCGGGCCGAGAAGTGACGGAGTTGCTTGATCTCGTGGCCGTGGCAACGTTAGCTGATCAGGTACCTCTTATCGATGAGAACCGTGTACTGGTTCGTGCGGGTCTGCAACAACTCCATGAACGTATGAACGTGGGTCTACTCGCATTGTGTACTGAGCTGAAACTCACAGGATACGTGAACGCAGAAGATATCGGATTCAAGCTTGCCCCTGCACTTAATGCCGTGGGACGTATCGATTCTGCAATGAAAGCCTTCCGTTTGTTAATGGAGGAAAACTTCGGCAAAGCCAAGGTAAAGGCCGAAGAAGCGGTGCGACTCAATGAGCATCGAAAAGAACTTACGGACACGGTAGAAGCTCAAGCGATCAAGCAAATTGAAGCGAACAAGCACTGGACGTTGCAGGATACCATTGTGGTTGCAGGGCCACATGAAGCGTGGCATGAAGGGGTTATTGGCATCGTTGCAGGCCGACTAGCTGAACGGTATCACCGGCCTACGGTATGTTTAAGTGTTCGTGATCAGGTAGCCAAAGGATCAGGCCGCATCGTTGAAGGCTTTGACTTGTACGAAGCCTTGCACAAGTTGAGTGATCGTGGTTTGTTTCAAAAATTTGGAGGCCATGCCATGGCAGCTGGCTTGAGCATGGACGTAAAGAATATCCCTGCCTTGCGGGATCTTTTGCACGTGGAAAGCACGAAGCAGAAGATCCCGCAAGCGCAGTATGTGGCCGATGCGGAATTATCGTTGAATCAACTGTCCTACAGTCTCCTTAACGATCTCGAGAAGATTGGACCGTTTGGCAACGGAAACGAGAAGCCGATGTTCTGGCTACGTGACGTGTACGTAACGGAAATGGGGTGGATGGGCAAGGAAAACAAATATTTCTATCTGAAGGTAGCTCATCCTGGTACCATGTCGTACAAAGCCTTGGTGTTTCGCCATCCAGAATGGTACAAGAGGTTAGAGGAACACAAAGCAAAATCGCTGCACTTTAAGATCGATCTCTTGGTTCAGCTGCACGAAAATATCTGGCAAGACAAAAGCACGATACAAATGATGGCAGTCGATTGGCAATAGGTGCCTACTACGCATATCCAACAAGACAACCCGATGCCGCAAAAAAGAAGCGCATGAAGCCTACTGGCTCGTGCGTTTTTTGTTGGCTAGGTCGATGAACAAAAACCCCAAAAATGAAATCTCGTGGTG
>DAHWJX010000072.1:0-6994 GCA_027343965.1 Caryophanales bacterium
TGTATGCCACGCACCTGACCTTCCACTTTGCGCAACCTGTTCAATAAATCTTCTGCATCCTTTTGGTACCCGTGCATTTCATCACCACCCGACACAGATAGTATACCCCCGCACCCTATTTGTCAAATGCGAAAAATTGTGCTAAGGTTGCCCCACAACAATTCTGTTTTCGAATCATTTCAGGAGGTAAAATCTTGCCTATTTCATGGCTGATTTCTGGTACTGCAGGCATGGTTACCGCTTTTAATCCATGTGGTATTGCACTTCTTCCTTCTTACCTCATGTACTTGCTCTCTGGTCGAATTCATAGGCCAAGGTGGGGATGGATGGACGGCTTGCGTGCCGGAATGCTCATGACCTTAGGGTTTATCCTCATGTTCGGGGTTGCGGGTCTCCTGGTCTCTACCCTAGGTCAGTGGCTTTTTGGCGCAGCACCCATACTGTCGATTCTCTTAGCCATACTCTTGTTTATCATGGCCTTCTATGTTTGGCGTGGCAACCTTTATCTTGGATTCCACACAGGGAAACTAACCACTCGCCTTGAAGGACTCTTTGCGCGAGGTTCCTCCGGTTCTTTTTTCGCCTTTGGAATCGCATTTGGCATTGCATCCCTGAGCTGTAGTTTACCCGTTTTTGTCAGCGTGGCATCCCAGGGATTCGTTACGGGATTCAGTAACGGGATTATCTCATTTTTAGCTTACAGTATTGGGATGGGGATTGTGATCACCATCCTATCCATACTTGCCACAACAGCTCGGCAAACGGTTGAGGTTTTTATTCGATTCGCGCTTCCTTATATCCAGAAGTTGAGTGCGATCGTAATGATCTTCGCAGGACTTTATTTATTGTGGTACTGGCTGGAAGGCCCTCGCGGTCTGCTTATTACAGGCTTATAAAAGATCGCGAGAGGGTCAAGCGAAAGGAGTTTATCATTTTGAATCGATCCATAAAGCATTTGATTGAAATCACGATTGCATTTGTAACGATTCTTTTTCTTCTCGCCATTACCTTCTTTACTTGGCGGTTTGTATCAAATATCCACCCTATTCCCAAGTCAAATACGGCTACTCCAAATACGAATAACCCTGCATCCAATCCAAATGTCGATCCTGGAGCGTCACTTGGAAACAAAATGGCCCCCAACTTCACACTGACCAATCAATTTGGAAAATCGATCTCTCTAAAGAATTATAGGGGTAAAATTGTTGTTTTGACATTTATTGATAGCAAATGCACCACAGTATGCCCGCTTACTGCAGTCGTATTAAAAAATCTCATGTATGATCTTGGTCCGTATCGAAAAAATGTACAGTTGGTTGCGGTCAATGCAAACCCGATCGCAACCAAGGTAAAAGACGTCTATGATTGGTCATCTTCGCATGGGATGCTCCATGAGTGGCAGTACCTCACAGGCCCTACCGATTCCTTGCAAAACGTTTGGAAAAATTACTACGTCTCAAGTCAAATCCTTCACGGCAATCTTGTAGAACACATCGCGGCCGTTTTTGTTATCGACGCAAAAGGTCATGAAAAATGGCTGTACCTAAACAGTACAGATCCTCAAGCATCGACGATTTCTGCCCAAGTACAGGAGATCGAAAACCACATTGCTCCCCTCTTGCCTGGACATGTAAGCCCTTCTCAATTCGCGCCCGCACGACAGCTAGAGTATCTTCCAAGCTCACTTGGACCTTCCTCAGCTGTAGATCGCGCATTTACGCTTCCAACACTTTTTCCCAACAAGTCTGGACTACCGACGACGCGAAATATTTCAATCGGCCACACTGGGCATTCTACACTGCTCGAGTTTTTTGCAACGTGGTGTCCAGATTGCCAAATGGAAACACCAACGTTACAAAAGTATGCGCAATGGACAAAAAGACATCCCACATGGCCTACTCTTTTCGCCGTAGATCTGCGACAATCTGAGCCATCGACGCTACATGTAAAACAATACATGGTCACAAACCATCTTCAATACCCAGTTGCTTTAGACGCGACTGGCAGCGTGAGTGACTTGTACGGGATCACAGGGATTCCCACACAAGTTTTAGTATCTGGTACCGGGCACATCCTTTGGTATCATCAAGGATTAATCTCTTTTTCAAACCTTACATCAAACCTACAGGCAAACATGTCAAAAGGCTTGTCGAAATAATACTCCGTTTCACGGACTGATATGGCAAGACTCGCCGAGGGGTTCAAAGTGATGAATTCGGTTGAGTCTTACCATTCATCATGGCTACGTACTGTTCAAACGTTATATTATGCCCCACGATATATTTTGCAGGAAGAATTCCCACATAACGAATATGCCATGGTTCATATTCATAACCCGTTATCGCTTGTTTTCCTTTAGGATATCGAATGATAAATCCATATGTCGCCGCATGTTTTTGTAACCAGATGGCTTGCGGGGTCTTTGAAAAGCAACTTTGAACAGCGCAACGTCCACTGCTTCCAGAGACATCAATGGCAAGACCAGTCTCATGTTCACTCTCTCCAGGCAGCGCGCTAAATTGCTCTGCCGCCAATTTTCCATACTGTTGAACATACTGTGCAAAAAGGGATGCTTGTGTCGCATACGACCGATAGGCGGAAACTCCATCCATAAAGACGCCATCTTGCTTTGCGGCAGCAAACATTCTCGCTAGCGCAAGTGCCGCTACTTTCCTCATTAAATGAAACTCAGCATCTCGCGCACCGTACAGAAATGGTACACTCGGGACAACAAGATCACTCGGTACATACCCACTGGGCAAGCGATTTTCTTTATTTACAAGAACCAATTGACTCGATGGATCTCTGACAGTTTGCAATGAGCCAAATAAATTGGAATGTACTGTTCCACTCGATTTCGTATGAGTTCGAATCGATTTACTGGCTACCCCTTGCCCCTCCTTTTTGGAACTTTGAATCGAAACCGCTTTTTGTAATCCAAGCAAAACGTGGTTTTCTATCAAGCGAGAAAGAGAACGATGATACCCTATAACGGTAACGACCACCAGCGCGAAAATGATAATCCACCGTTTTTTACGAACAAACCGCAAAATGAACGCCTCCACAATGACTATAGCCAAAACTCTACAATGATCCAAGCAATTTTGTGTTCAGAAAGCATCGTATATTGATTCAATGATCGATCCTCACGATCGAAAAAAGTGCATAACCGAAGTATCAAGTATTGTCAGGTGCGCCGCTGCAAAAAGATAGAATTCGTATTAGTGCTTATGCGACAACTTATGATGAACAGCGACATCCTTGTCATGTTCCGAAGTGTGCACTTCCTGATGAAGACCATGATTTCCGCCATGTCCCAATACATGTGAACTACCCATTCCGTGTTTCATTCCACGGCGAACCATCCACCAATTGATTGGATACGTTACAATCGATCCAATCAAAATGCTAATCGACATGATCAGCCAGAATCGAAGATCTACAGCAGACATGACATGCCAAATCCTCATGAAGTACGCCATCGTCGGAAACATGCCAATCACCATAAAGGTCAATGATAAAAATTCCGCAAAAAAGGCAGTTTTCAATTCATGTTTAAATGTTGTTCCGTTCATTTTCATCATAGGAATCGTTTGGAAAAACAGCCATCCCATTAAAAAGCCAGCGATGTACTCAACCACCATGCTCTGAGACTCGGGTAACCTTAACCAAGTCGCAACAGTCGATGCAGCGACAATCCCTAACGCGTCACCAGCTACGCAATGCATGACAGAACCTACCGACTGCTTCCACATCGGCGCAACAAATGCATCGTGAGTGCCCGGTTCTGGCTCGCGACAACTACGGTGGTATAGCCAAATTCCGATGAATCCGAGGTAAAGCGTAATTAATATCCATGCGATTTTCATCATGGACATGATTTCCGGTTGGTGCCGAAGATCTTTCACCAACCACAACGTACAACAGACTGAGATTACGATCCATGTTAAAGAGAAAATTTGCATTTTTAATCCTCATTTCTATGATTTTTGAAGAATCATAATATACCCTTTAAGGGGATCGCCTATACGTTACATGCCAATGTACCCGTGATATAGCCCAATCAACCACTTAATGATTAACGTCAGCTGTCCCGTTGCCAATAAAATGCCCATGAATACCATAATTCCTCCGCCAATCTGATTAACACGATAACTGTATGTATGCAATTTTCGAACGGAACCAAGTGTATAAGCCAAAATAAGAAATGGTATGGCAAATCCAACCGTATAAAAAAGCATGAGAAGTGCACCATTTAACTGATTGGTCGCAGCAACAGTAATGACTGATGCCAAAATTGGACCAATACATGGTGTCCATCCTGCAGAAAAGCTCATCCCAATGACAAATGCACCGAGAAAACCTTGCGGTTTGGAATCCACGTGCCACTTAAGTTCTCTCATCAGGAATCCCGGTTTAATAACTCCCATGAGAAATAGCCCCATGACAATTACAATGACACCTCCAACTTGGCTAAGCACCGATCGATATTGTGCAAACAACAGACCAAGAAGGCTTGCCGAGGCGCCGAGCGCTACAAAAATGACAGAAAAACCAAGCACAAAGAAGACTGCGTGCGATAATGCCCGTTTTCGAATTTCTGAAGGGATATTCCCTTTTTGATAGGCTCCGTAAGAAACCCCAGAGATGTAGGAAATATACGATGGGTAAAGCGGAAGACAACAGGGTGAAATAAAAGACACCAGGCCGGCTATGAATGCGAGCCAAATGGACGGGACCATATTCACACGATCTGCCTCCGATCATTTTCTCGTACACTGATTATTCCGAGCAATGCAAGCACTAAAGCCACCCATTGCCCAGGACTTAATCCGATGATTACCCACGTATTTACAGTTGTAATCGATACGAGAAGAGATCCAATTCCAACAAATATAAGTAACCAACTTCCTTTATTCCTAACGCGCATCTTCCAGACGATAGCAAGAGAAACCCATAGCACCATAGACTCATAAAAATTTGTGGGTTGATATACTTGACCATAGGCATGAACGCCCCAAGGCAAATGGGTAGTCTTACCTAGAGATAACCAAAACAACTCCGTAACTGCACCACCCGCTACAAGTCCGATTGGCCAAATATCGATGACAGAACGCCAGATGAGTTTGAGTCTCCACCACTTATAGGAACCATAGGTGAGCGCAACGAGAAGACCTGCCTCTCCTGCATAGGTGCTTCCTGGAATTGCCAACATCAACAATGGATTATGAATGACATCCATTGGATTAAGCAAGAGATTGGAAAACTTCCATCCCAGAACCCCCACCAAAACAATAGAAAAGAGAAGTTCGCTTATTTGTTGACCTTGTTGAATCGATGTGCGCCGAACATACCATTTCATAAACTGTGTACCTAAATAAACACCGAGAAAAACACCGATCCATGCATAGGGAATGGTAATTTCCCCTATCGTGAAACCTCCGAGCAATGCAAGCATATCCATTCACACCTCTAATCAATGGTTAATCAGTGCCTTGAAATTTTCCTGCATCATCGCTTTAGACATACCCCCAGTTACACGGTTTACAATGATCCCCCTACCGTTTATAAAAAGACTCGTCGGAATTGCAATAACGTCGTATTTTTTAGCTATAACATCTTTGGGATCCTCTAAGACTGTATAAGGAATGTGATAATACTGAATGAATCCCTTCGCCGACTGCACGGTGTCACTCCCTGTTAAATTGATACCAAGAAAAACAACTTGCTTCCCATATTGACGATACATCCTTACCAAATCAGGAGTCTCTGCCTGACAGGGCGGGCACCAAGATGCCCAAAAATTTATAAATACGTCCTTTCCTCGATATTGTGATAATGACCGTGTACCCCCATTAAAAGTCATTAATCGAAAGGGAGGGGCTTGATATCCGGGTTCAGGTAACGTTGCTGGATTTCCCTTTACCTGATTCACGATTACAACTAAAATCATCACAAGGATAAGTACAGCCACTATCCAAATCCGAATCGAACGAAATCGCATCACCATTTTCTCCTTACTTTAAAAGTGTTCACAAACAAGAAGCTACTAAAAGTAGAATAAACAAAAGGAAAGACGTCCCTGATTGAATCGTTGATCGGATCATCCACTTGCGTTTTACGTCGCGCCTTGCTTCTTGTCCAATCAGTTGATATACGCGTGGTCTCATGAAATCATCAAAGCCATTCCAAGCGACCTCATGAACATGTACGTGTTTCAAATCGACTTCCATTACAGCAAGAAGTGCTGCAGCAAGGTGTTCTTTTCCCACATGACGAATGGCAAACTGATCTGCATCAAGTTCCAACAGTATTTGGTATTGCCGTACAATTTCACCGACAATCGGAAAAAACCAAAAAACCTTTGCGAATGAGCGAGCTAATGCCAACAGAAGCGGATGGTGTCCAATCGCATGCATCCGCTCATGAAGTAAGACAGCGTGAAGTTGCTTCTCATTAAGTAATTCGACCATCCCTTGTGAAATCACGATTCGCGGATGGAAAAATCCTGATGTAAATGAAAAAATCTGCTTCGATTGAGTGTACGACAACCTATGTTCCATACTGTGCTCTTTTGCAAACTGAGAAACCGATTCAGGTGGAACACTAAAACTTAAACGCCCCATCAGTTTCGCTGCGCGAATCCTCTGTAGAATAACCATAAATAGGATTGCTCCTTGAGCGACTAGCAACAAAACGACGGCTCCAAAACCATTCTCCGATGAGTACTGAATCCCTTTGTTTAACCAAATTATGCAATACGCTGCAAAGGATGAGACATGCCTCACCCAATTTATAAGAAAAGGACTCAGAAGAATTACGATGCTCAACAAGAGCCAGATAATAAAAAGCCAAAACCCCACTAACAGGACGTTGTGATGATTTGCTTTCACTCTTCATGCTGTGAAACATTCAGAATGCGACGTAACTCAGTTAAGAGATCAGGATCACGTCGCGAAACGCTATCGACAAAATGGACAATGGCCAATTCCCC
>DAHWJX010000074.1:0-10241 GCA_027343965.1 Caryophanales bacterium
ACGGGCAAAATGGTAGCAGGCGAGATACTAAAGGATCAAACGTTATCTTTAGAGTGGGTTTTAAAAAAGTCGGACGAGTACTCGGGCATGTATGCCAGTGATCTGTTGGAGTTAGAAGATCAAAGGGGTAAAATCTACTCGATTCAACATGCAAATGTGGAACATCTACTGGATCGTCACATGGTTGATGTCATCATTGATTTCTCTTCGAAACAAGGTGTGCAACTCTACAAGGCTGCTGCTAACCGTGGAATAAAGATTGTGTCTGCCATTTCAAATTATGAACAGGATCAATTGCTCGAATTAAAGAGGTTGGGTAATGAAACAGCAATCATTCACTCTCCAAATATTACTTTGGGTATTAATTTTTTAATGAGTGTTGCCAAGGCGCTAAAAGTGATCATGCCCACTGCTGACATTGAAATTGTGGAGGAACATTTTCGGGGGAAAAAGGAGATATCGGGGACAGCTGTTCGAATTGCACAGACCCTTGATATAGCGCCAAACGAGCATATCAGTTCGATTCGTGTCGGTGGAATTGTCGGAAAACATGAAATTATATTTGGACTCTCGAATCAAATTATTCGCTTGACACACGAATCGATCAATCGTACAGCTTTTGGAGAAGGGGCGATCTATGCAGCTAATTGGCTAAACAAGCGAAAAAATGGACTGTATTCGATGGAAGATGTTTTGGGATTTTATGATGCAGAGCGTTGGTCCGATTCTGCTCTTGCTATATAAAGGTAATGCCAGCGACTGAAGGCAGATTCACCGGTTAAAACAAGGTAGGTGGCCGTCATTATGTACATCAGAGACCACCTACTAGTGCAGGAATTTTATCGGGGGATTGACATATTTTGAATGTTGTTCATTTCCTGAATAGTTCACTGGTGGAATTTGCAGAACGCATTCAAAGTATTATTTAACCGTCGCTGCTGTACTACCACGAACAATAAGCTGAGGTGCGATAAGTGACTCGAGCGTTTGAGAATTTGGATGAATAAGTTTTTCAAGACCCAATTTACCTAATTCATAAAAATTTTGTTTAATTGTGGTTATGGATGGTTTGGTGAAATTGCAAAAACTATAGCCATCGTATCCCATAATACTAACATCGCTGGGCACAGCAAGCTTTAGATCTTCCGCAGCTTGCATAGCACCAAAAGCGGCAAAGTCGGCGGCTGCAAACACAGCGGTTGGAGGGTTTTTATGGGCCATAAGTTTTTTCATACCGTTAAATCCCAATTTTTCAAGATCATCTTGTGGTGGAATGTCAACATAAATCAATTCATGATCATATTCAATTCCATTATTTTTATGAGCTAAATGAAATCCTTGGAGTCGAAGTGCCCACTCTCTTTCAATATCATAGTTTGATCGACCTAGTAATATAATGCCAATTCGACGGTGTCCAAGTGATAGTAGATGTTGACTAGCAAGATAACCCCCAGTGTAATTATCACAATTGACATAGGGGATATCCAAATGAGGGAAATAGTTGTGCAAAGTCACCATTTTATATCCGGCTTTTGCCCAGTTTTCGATGTTTGTTATACTTGTCAACTCTAACCCCCATAGTAAGTACCCGGCGTCCTTATCATCCGGGAGTTCTGATGTCTTTCGGACGTTTAGGAAACTGAGGTCAATATTATGAGTTGAACAAGTCTCTGAAATTCCATCGATCATTGCTTTGGTAACTTGGGTACACCACCTTGCTTCTAAATTACCCCCCGCTAATGGGGCTTAGTAGAAATATAGAATCACCATCACGTAGGTGCTGGCTATGGTCGCAAATGCATTGGTTATTGATAACCACCATACAATGGCGAAAGGCCCTGTCATTATCAGCAATTTGTTGTGACATGAGCATGTCAAGCAGTTCGGATATAGAGACCGCATTGACAAACGTGCGGGTCAATTGCGGCGCACGTTTGCCGTGAATCGTTGGCGAAAATTGTATGTGGACGGTAATAGAATCCGTTTGATACAACGTACATCACTCCTGACGGATCATAGTCTGTTGTACATGGCATTCTTCATCCTCAATGCTCGGGAATTGCAATCTGTATCCCAGGCCATACTCGTTTTGGATAAAGTCATGATTGCTACCTTGACGATTCCACTGCAATTTTCTTTTAAGAGAACGAACCACTGCATAGAGATTATCGAAGGTTCCGTTGTCTCCATGCTTCCAAAGGGAATGGAACAGATCGTCAAATGGCACGATTTGACCTTGTCGTTGCAATAAGACGGTGAGTAACCGACCCTCGCGAGGCGACAAACTAATTCGCAAGTCTTTGCGAATTAGTGCATTGGTGCTCTGATTGAACCATAGATCCGGCGCCAATTCAACTTCGTTCTCCCAAGTCGGCAAACTTTCAAATGGCTGAAACATTGTTGTCTTAGGTTTTATTGACGAGCTATCACCAGGCGATTTTTTAATAATTTGACGCACAAGCGTTAAGAGATCGGATGGATAAAACGGAATTTCCATTAAATGAAGAAGTGATTCATATTGCACTTCACGTTTTAGCATGCTGTGCGGACTAAATAATAACACGGATGGCGTTTGCACGAGCTTGGTCAATTGAATACACCGCTGTTTTGCGAACGGACAGCCAGTTCCTGAGCATACGTAGATTAGGATGGGAAACCGCTTTTTTTGAACCTGTTCTTCAAATACGCTCCAGTATCGGCTTTGAAACGAGGTGTGTCTGTCTTGGGCGATGACTGCTGAAACAATGCGCTGCCAAAACGGGTCATGACCGAGCACGGCAATATCCATGTTTTCACCCCCGCTGTATCCGATTGTGATAAAGTGTCCAAACATCTTCTGACGAGAGAAACGACTTTCTTTCGCGTGCGGCTTCTTGGATCGCTACCAACAAAGGTTCGATGACAGAGTTGTCGCAGGGCTCTCCATTGGATTCTAGTAAGTGACTAACGCTGTGCCGACCTGAGTGACGGCCATAAACAATCGCACGTTTTTGCCCCACTGTGCTTGGATCGATGGCCTCGTAACAACCGGGCTGTTTAAGCGTAGCATCCACATGGATCCCTGACTCATGCATGAATACGGCGGGACCGATCACTGGTTGATCGAGAGGGATTGCGCGTTTGGCAAAGGCCGCTACCGTTTGTGCTAGTTTTACAAATAACAGGCTATTGAGATCCACCTGCATACCGAGCAATTGTCGCGCTGCGATGGCCACAGTTTCCATACTCGCATTGCCTGCCCGTTCACCCAGACCGAAGACAGTTGTACTGACCCATGACGCGCCACTTTCCAAAGCGGCTAGAGAATTCGCCACCGCGAGTCCAAAATCATTGTGTCCATGAAATTCAATAGGAATAGTAGACGCCTGACTGAGCAGGGATATCTGTTGAGTTGTGTCCGTTGGTGTCAAGATACCAATCGTGTCAGCAAATCGAATGCGTTGGACTGGCCATTGAGAAAGGTTAGCAGCAACCTGCGCCATCAAAAATGGATTGGCCCGTGATGCATCCTCAAAACCTACGGATACCCGTAGATCCTTGCCACAAGCGTAATCCAACGTTGAATACAGCATGTCCAGGGCTTTGCTTAACCCCTGCCTAAATTTGAGAGCAGCCATATCTTGCGATATCGGTATGGAGATGTGAACAGAGGTTGCGGCACTGGCAATCGAAGCATCAATATCCTCCTTGCGTGCCCGATTCCATGTGCAAACTTGGGCCCGTTTTGGAATAGTCAGAATTTTACGGAGTTCTGCCTGCTCTTGTTTACCCATAGCCGGTATGCCGATCTCCAGTACATCCACGCCTAGTTCATCAAGCATGCGGGCAATAATTTGTCGCTCATGTAGGTGAAAGGATATGCCGGGAGCTTGTTCCCCGTCACGGAGTGTGGTATCGCAAAAGGAGATTCTCATCTTGGTTCGCCCCGTTCCGTAGTCTTTTTGTCCGGTGTACAAGCACGATGAGCTAATCTGTACAATTCGTGTTCGATCAAACCATAAGCCATGATAGGTTCAATCCCGCGCTGTGAAAAAAAACTTATAGGTTCCCTGCCCATTCTCATACTCATAACATAGCTACAATCTGCAATCAGGTCGGCAATGGCATCCAGTCTATCATCATGATCTGAACAGGATTGTTCATGAGAACAGTACTGATCAATTCTGCGCGCCGTGACAAAGTGTATGCCCTCTTGTGATACTTTATAAATTTGAAATTCCTTGGCATGACCGAAATGTTCGTTGACAATTCCGTCACCAGTACTCACTACCGCAGCAAAAAATGGATCGAGGTTGGACATTTTTGCAAGTTCTCTGTTCAGCGCCCGGTTTTTCAGCACGCGGTTACGGCTGTCCATGCGTTGCTCAATTTGCACTTGCGCCTGGGCGCGTTCTTCTATCGAATAACGCGGCGCCATAGTTTCCAGTGCCTCATGAGTCAGCTCGCCGCTTCGATCATCGCCCAATAATCCGATGGCATCGGCTCGACATTGTCGACAATGTCGCATCAGTTGCGTTTTTGCTTCGCATTGTTCTTGCACTTGTCTAAGCAGCGTCGCGGATGTCGGAGACATTCCGGTTTTATGGTACAAGGAACCATTGGCGATGATAAGTGGCATGATATTGTGTAAAAACACACCCATTTCACGCATCTTCTTAGAGACCTCTACCATATGTTCGTCATTGACTCCAGGGATCAGTACGGAATTCACTTTGACGAGGACGCCGTGTGCTATGAGTGCAGCGATACCTGTCATCTGGTTTTGCAGTAATACCTCCGCTGCCTCGAGTCCGTGTAACGTCTTACCGCGCCAGCGGACAAACTGATAGATTTGTTCACTAACGTGTGCGTCAATAGCATTGACCGTCACCGTCACGTGATGGATGTTTTGGTTACAAATTTCTTCAATATAATCGTTGAGCATCAATCCGTTGGTACTTAAGCACAATTGTAGGTCTGGGGCGCTTTTGTGAATCAGAGAAAACGTATCGAACGTTTGTTTTGCATTGGCCAGCGGATCGCCGGGTCCTGCGATACCAACGACTGTTAGGTTTTTTAGCATAGCGCCAACGGCAAGTGTTTTTTGGCTTGCCCGCTCTGGGGAAAGGACTTCACTTGTCACCCCTGGACGGCTTTCATTTACGCAATCAAACTTGCGATTACAATATTTACATTGAATATTACACCGTGGAGCCACGGCGACATGCATGCGTGCAAAGTAGTGATGAGCATCTTGGCTATAACACGGATGCCGTTTTGCTGCGGTTTGAGCCACGGCGGTCATGTCTGAGTTTCTCTCGAAATCTGCATGCGCATCAGATACCGCATGACACGACAATAACGTTTCTTCCTTCACTATGATCGCCTCCATCTATTTATTGGTCCTATTATATAACGTATCTTGTTAGGAAATCATACATGGAAAGCGGATACTAATCAGAATTTCAAAGAAAATCTGATCAATTCGTTATTATTATGTCAGGATATATGACGTGATAGGCGATAAGATAGAGACGTACCAAATAATCCGCAGGCGAGAGGAGATTGTTCAATGAGGCAGATTGCGTTCTACGGTAAAGGTGGAATCGGTAAATCAACGACTTCGCAAAACACGTTGGCAGCACTGGCGGGAATGGGCAAAAAAATTATGATCGTTGGGTGCGATCCTAAGGCAGATTCTACTCGTCTGATTTTGCATCAAAAAGCACAACAAACGGTATTGGCACTGGCGGCAGAGCGAGGAGCCGTCGAAGATCTCGAATTACATGAAGTTTTACGTACTGGTTTCCGTGACATCAAGTGTGTGGAATCAGGGGGGCCGGAGCCAGGTGTTGGCTGTGCTGGGCGAGGTATCATTACGTCGATTACGTTTCTTGAAGAACAAGGTGCTTACGAGGGACTGGATTATGTGTCCTATGATGTTTTGGGTGATGTGGTGTGTGGAGGGTTTGCCATGCCGATTCGGCAAAATAAGGCACAAGAGATTTACATCGTGACATCTGGTGAAATGATGGCCATGTACGCTGCCAACAACATTTGCAAAGGAATTCTTAAGTATGCAAACAGTGGTGGAGTGCGCCTCGGTGGTCTGATCTGTAACAGCCGTATGGTTGACCGCGAGTTGGAGTTGATTGAAGAATTGGCTCGTCGATTGAATACTCAGGTTATTCACTTTGTACCGCGCAATAACATTGTGCAGCACGCTGAATTGCGCAGAATGACAGTCACAGAGTATGCGCCGGCGCATCCGCAGGCCGCTGTGTACGAGGAATTGGCTAGAAAGATCGACACGAATCAGAATATGACAATTCCTACCCCGATACCAATGGAAGAACTGGAAACTCTATTACTTGAATTCGGTATGATCGAAGATGAAGAAACTCAATTGCGCAAGCTCGAAGAATCTGAAGTTAGCGTTGTTTCATAGAAAGTCAATTCAACATCGGAGGGAATGTGTCCAACATGACTGAACTCATGGAGAAACGCCAGCACCTGGTGCAAGAGGTGCTCGAGGGTTACCCAGATGCGACAAAAAAGGAACGGGAAAAGCATCTTGCTGTTGTCGATGAGGCAGACAAAAGTTCATGCGCGGTGGTTAGTAACGTTAAGTCCAGACCAGGCGTAATGACTACACGCGGTTGTGCTTACGCGGGATCCAAAGGTGTCGTCTGGGGCCCCATCAAAGATGCCATACACATTTCACATGGTCCGGTGGGTTGCGGACAATATAGTTGGTGGTCACGGCGTAACTACTACGCCGGAATGACAGGGATCAATTCCTTTGGGGCCATGCAAGTTACCAGTGACTTTCAAGAGCGTGACATCGTGTTTGGCGGTGATAAGAAGTTGACCGCCATTATCGATGAACTGGAAGCTTTGTTTCCACTGAATCGTGGTATAACGATTCAGTCTGAATGTCCGGTTGGTTTGATCGGTGATGATATAGAAGCGGTTGCTCGGGCAAAAGGTGAGGAGCTCAGCAAGCCGGTGATTCCGGTTCGTTGCGAAGGATTCAGGGGTGTGAGCCAGTCGCTTGGACACCATATCGCCAATGACGTGATTCGCGATTGGTTGCTAGATAAAAGGGACCTTCCGGATATGGGAACACCTTATGACGTGGCGCTGATTGGCGACTACAATATCGGTGGTGATGCTTGGGCCTCGCGTAGAATACTTGAAGAAATGGGTTTGCGTGTGGTGTCGCAGTGGTCCGGCGACGGCACCTTACAAGAGCTCGCGCACACCACAAAAGCCAAGCTCAATTTGATTCACTGCTATCGTTCGATGAATTATATCTGCCAGTATATGGAGAATCAGTTTAACATCCCCTGGCAGGAATTTAATTTCTTTGGGCCGACCAAGATCATTGAAAATATGCGCAAAATTGCCTCTTTATTCGATGATTATATTCAAGAACGTACGGAACAGGTGATCAAGCAGTATGAGCCGCGGATAAAGGCAACGATTGAGCGCTACCGGCCACGTCTGGAAGGCAAAAAGGTTATGCTTCTTGTCGGCGGATTGCGGCCTCGCCATACGATCGGCGCCTATGAGGACTTGGGTATGCAAGTCATTGCCACAGGATATGAATTTGGTCATGTAGACGACTATGAGCGTACGGTGGCAGGTCTTGGTGACGCAACGATCCTCTATGACGACCCTACGGCCTATGAAATGGAGGAATTTGCAAAAAACCTACGTCCTGACCTGATTGGGTCAGGGGTAAAGGAAAAGTATGTTTATCACAAAATGGGTATTCCTTTCCGGCAAATGCATTCATGGGATTATAGTGGCCCTTACCATGGGTTTGACGGATTTCCCGTGTTTGCAAGAGATTTGGATATGGCGATCAATAATCCAGGGTGGACATTGATTAAAAATCCATTCGAGGAAAGGAGCCTTAGCTAACATGGAAGATTCGACCAGCAAATCGACCGCATCAAAAGTTGATGGAGAAAGATGGATTGTAAAGGATCACAACACTCTGTTTGAAAGTCCGAACTATCAAAAACAATTCGCAGACAAACGGATATTTGAACAAGGGGCGACGGAGGAAGAGATAGCGTCCGTCGAGGCTTGGACGAGAACTTGGGAGTATCGGGAGGTGAATTTCGCCCGGTCAAATGTTCTTATCAATCCAGCTAAAGCTTGCCAGCCCCTAGGGGGTATTCTCGCTGCGGCGGGTTTTGCCAACACATTGCCCTTGGTTCATGGATCGCAGGGCTGCGTGGCCTATTTTCGAAGTCACTTTTCACGTCATTTCAAGGAACCCTTCGCCGCCGTATCATCGTCGATGACGGAGGATGGGGCCGTATTTGGAGGGCTCAAAAACTTGCGAGAGGCTCTCGTAAATGCGGTACAGCTTTATAAACCGGACATGGTTGCTATTTGCACCACGTGCATGGCAGAAGTGATCGGTGATGATGTTTCCTCCTTTGTCGCTGATTTTCGCGAAGAGGGTGTGGTAGATGCAAACCTGCCTGTGGCATTTGCCAATACACCGAGCTTTGTTGGCTCTCATATTACAGGATATGACAACATGATGAGAGCCATTTTGTCAGATCAAGCCAAAGGCGTGTCAGACAAAGATTCGACTAAGATCAATATCATTCCAGGTTTCGAGACGTATGTAGGCAATATCCGAGAGGTTAAGCATATTTTACAGGCGT
This sequence comes from Caryophanales bacterium, assembly GCA_027343965.1. Taxonomy (GTDB): domain Bacteria; phylum Bacillota; class Bacilli; order Alicyclobacillales; family SLC66; genus JAKACU01. The sequence goes on from DAHWJX010000074.1 coordinate 8,670, forward strand.
TGGGTGTGGAAGCAACCATTCTGGGGGATACATCGGATGCACTCGATTCACCAGCTACCGGGGAGTACATCATGTATCCAGGTGGTACACCACTGAAACAATTGCGCGCAGCAGCCACGAATCGGGCAACGATTGCCCTTTCACGCTACAGCACGAAAAAAACTATGGACATGATTAGGAAACGATGGAAACAGGATACCATGGCACTGATACCTCCGATAGGTATCACAGCTACCGATGCATTTATTAAGGAAATTCAGCATGTCACAGGTTGCGACATATCGGAAGAACTCCTTCGTGAGAGGGGACGCGCGGTAGATGCGATGCTGGATTCTCATCCCTATCTTCATGGCAAAAGGATAGCTCTGGTGGGCGATCCAGATGTGCTTTTGGGTACGGTTTCCTTTTTACTTGAGATGGGTGCAGAACCCGAGCACATCGTTTGTACGAATGGCGATGATGATTTCCTACAGGAAATGACTGCACTTCTTGCCACGAGTCCTCATGGGGTAAATGCGAAGGTGTGGATCGGAAAAGACATGTGGCATTTGCGGTCACTGGTTTTGACAGAACCGGTAGACCTCTTGATCGGAAATACGTATGCCAAGCAAGTAGCTAAGGAAGCAGATATCCCCCATGTGCGGGTCGGTTTTCCTATTTTTGATCGTCATCATTTACATCGTTTTCCGATCATCGGATATAACGGGACGGTGTTTTTACTGCAACAAATGGTGAATGCCATATTGGATGATTTGGATCGTAAGTCTCCAGCCTATAGTTTTGACGCTATTCGTTAGCAATGTGGCGGCAACCGATGAGAGCCGCCCTAGTTGCAACCGACAATGGGGGATGGGTATGCGTGATTTGCACCGTATTTTTGATCAGCCAGACTGTGACCACAATCAAGTCAAATCACAGCGAAACCGTAATGCGGGTTGCGCCCGTCCTGAGCCCGGTGGCGCGATGGGGGGGTGCACATTCGATGGCGCACAAAGTAGTCTGTTGCCTATTGCGGATGTTGTACATCTGGTACATGGCACAGCGTCTTGTGTGACAAACAGTTGGGAAAGCAGAGGCAGCCTTTCATCATGGGAGGGTGATCCGTTTACTGCTCGCGGTATCAGCACAGATTTGACTGAAACACAAATAATCTTCGGAGCAGAGAAGCGTTTGGAGGAGGCTATTCGTTCTGTCGTTGAGCGTTTTGTGCCACAGGCGGTCTTCGTGTACAGTACTTGCGTGACTGCATTGATTGGTGAGGATATTGATGCGGTATGCCAGTTGGCTACACAGCAATTGGACCGCCCTATAATACCTGTTGGCGCCCCGGGTTTTTTGGGTAGTAAAAACTTGGGGAGTCGATTGGCGGGTGAGGTGTTGCTCAACCACGTGATTGGAACGCGTGAGTCCATTCATACCACACCGTGTTTGATGTAAATATTATTGGCGAGTACAATATTGCCGGTGAACTATGGCAAATAACTGACATGCTACGTCAGGTAGGCATTTCGTTGCGCGCTTCGATTACCGGAGATGGCCGTTTTGCGCATATTCAGACTGCACATCATGCAC
>DAHWJX010000088.1:0-24897 GCA_027343965.1 Caryophanales bacterium
CGTATGAAGACGCAAAACCGCAATTATTTCAATATATTGAAGGGCGATACAATCGTAATCGAATGCATTCAGCAATTGGGTATAAAACCCCGCAACAAATGGAGGATCTATTATCTAACTCAGTGGCTTAAAAAGTTCTTCATTTTGTGTCTAACATCTTGACAGAAGTCCGGTTTGCACGACGTTCGAATCCTGCGAGCGATACCGACGGAATTACCGGAGGTCGAAATTCGGCAAAGCTTTCTCGATCTTGCTTTTGAGACGGAATCGGGGGAGTTGCTTCATTACGAGTTTCAGACGACCAAAGAGCAGGACTTGTACCGTTTTCTCTTGTACGATGCACATCTGACGGCATACTACAAAAAGCCGGTTAGAACGATTGTTCTGTACGTCCGAGACGTGTTGGAAGCGCTGGATCGACTGAATGCGGGTGGCATAGCGTATCGTGTTCAGAATGTGTATCTGAAATCGCGCGATGCACAAGCAGTTCTGGAACGGCTGGAGGACCACATTCGTCTTGATGATTGGAAGCCTGAAGACCGATTTGATTTGGCATTTGTCCCGCATATGCGCCATCCAAATATGACCGGCCAAGAGGTGCTGCAGCGAACGTTGGATTTGGCGCTGGCTATTTCAGATGATAACGAAAGAAACCTGATGGCAGGTATATTGCTAGGACTAAGCGGAAAAGCAATGAGTGATGAGGACATCGATAGGTTGAAGGAGGTCTTGAAAATGACTGATCCGGTGAAGGCCATTGAACGAGAGGCCGCTGAAAGCAAAGCGCGGGAGATTGCGACAAATCTTCTTATGAAAGGCATGGCCATAGACGAAGTTGACGAAGTCACCAATTTGGCGCGTGAGCAGGTCGAGGAGCTTCGTAAGCAAGTACATTGAATCGAGAGTGAACAGGAACCCGATCGGCGATCCTCTCGCGTCTCGATTATCGAAATTTCACGCGAATGTCGACCTCATCCCCGCCGCGTGTATATTCGATCCGCAGTGTGATCAGCTTCATGAGCCGGTTGCGCTCTTTTACGTCGATGGCGGTTGTCCAAGAAGATTTAAACTCATCAATCAACTGCAGCTATTCAGCGTGGGTAAGGGGTGAGCATCCGTCCGGGCTCTCCTTCAATTGCTCGTACTCGTTCTCCTTTCTCACAATCAGATCCTTCAGGCGTTCCTGGCGCGTTTTATATTCGGCCTTTGTCACATCGCCCATCACAAATAAGTCCTTGAGCCGATTCACCCCGTCACGTAACGATTCGAGTTCCTGCTCCTTCGTGTGCAGCAGGTGCTCCGTCGGAATTTCCGATTCGTTGACTTCAACCGGCGTTTTCAGGAGTTCCGCCTCGTGTTCGCGTAAACTCTCCATGACCGCTCCATTTTCGCCTCATGGAGCTATTCTTAGAGGTGAAAACGTCAACTTCTGTTATCCATGAATTGTCTTGGCATAGGTTTTTCACGTTTGTTGGCGGAACGTCTCGATAGGCTGAAAAAGGCCATCGTTGCCTAGTGTTGAAAATGCATTAAGTGTATATAATATAGCTAGACAGTCTAGATGAAACGAGGATGATGTTATGAGCGTAGTGTGGCAACTTCAAGAAGCAAAAAACCGTTTGAGTCAGGTTGTTAACGATGCTTCTAGCAACGGTCCACAGATTATTACCGTCCATGGGAAACCGGCTGCTATTGTTTTGTCGATGCAGGAGTACGAGCGTTTAATCCGTCCTCAAACCACGCTGATGGAGTTTTTTGCAGCGTCTCCATTCCATAATGCGGATCTTGATGTAGAAAGGGATACAGATTGTGGTCGTGAGGTGGATTTGTGAACTATCTTTTGGATACCAACGTGATTTCTGAGCTTACCAAGAGAGCACCAAATGCCAAGGTACTTCACTGGATAGAAAGACATCATGAAAATAGCTTGTTTCTAAGTGTGATCACCTTTGGGGAACTTCAAAAAGGGATCAGTAAATTGAGCGACGAAACAATGACGGATCAACTTCAAACGTGGATACATGTAGATTTGACCAAGCGATTTGAGCATCGGATACTTCCATTAAGCCTCGATGTGCTGTCTACGTGGGGAAGACTGGTAGGTGCATCAGAAAAGAAGGGGATTAAACTTCCTGTGATGGACAGCTTGATTGCTGCAACGGCGATGACGCACGATTTGATTGTAGTTACACGAAACGTATCCGATTTCGAAAATGGTCAGGTTAGGGTGGAAAATCCTTGGACTTAGTGAATGAGAGTGGATCATTATAAGGCGCAACCTAACCGATTTATCGAAATGATGGCAACTTCGGAAGATCTAAAGTTAACTTGCATGCGACTTATTCAAAGTAAATCTGTCCATATGGCTGATATTGAGCAGATTGCTGTTAACGGAGTATGATCATTATGCGAAAGGCAAACGTGGAGAGTTTGAAGGATATGGTACAAGTGATAATACAGGGACATGATGTACAGCTGGGAATAGGGAATGAGGGTGTAAAATAGTTTGTGTAAACTCCCAACACCCCGAAAGGGAGTTCACCTTGGGAGGATGAAAGGGCAATTTGAAAGACTTGAACGATGTGCAATCCATGATCATGGAACTCTTCGCAAGTACCATGCAAGAGATGCTCGAAGCCGAGATGGACACGCATCTGGGTTACACCAAACATGACACCAAGAACAAGCAAACCGAGAATAGTCGCAATGGCCACAGTTCGAAAACGGTAGAATCCGACCTTGGCACCATCGATCTTGAGATCCCCCGTGATCACCAAAGTGAGTTCGATCCCATCCTCGTCAAGAAGCATCAGCGGCGCATGCCAAGTATTCAAGAATGGCAGAATCGCCATTACAGCCGGTCTATGCGGTCGTCTTTCTCGACGGGCAAAAAGATGTGCTGGGGATGTGGATTGGCGATCATGAATCCGCGAAGTTTTGGCTCAACGTTTTAACGGACGGATTGAACCGACTGTCAAGGCGGGAAAGCGTACCTTGACAGCCTCAACTGGGATTAGAAATGGGGGATTCTACTTGAGAGTGGTTGAAAGCGGGCATCATGCAGAAAGCTTGACAAAAGAGATTAAACAAAATCGTTGATACTCCCATACTACGCTTGATTACGATCGATGAAACCACCAGAGAAGCACCGCGCGATGTGTACAAAAAACATGTGTGTGAAATAGACCATGTTCTACCTGGTGCAATTATCACGAAAGAAGAAGCTTTTGCGAAGTATTTGCAAGCAATAAAAATGGATTTCCATCAAGCACGTCGTACGTTCCAAACCATTCAAGCAAATTCGGTTATTCTTATTGACGAAGCGTTGCGTTGACACAAAAGCGAAATAACAAAGGAGAAAAACTCGATGCTCGGCAAAACGCATATGGCAACTGGCTTACTGGCGTCCATCGTCACACTTTCGATGGTGGATGCCGTTCATCCCCGAGCGTGGTTGGTTCAAGCGTCTCACGGAAATTTCTTGAACCTTGAAACAGCCGCCTTGTGGATCGGTTTAGGCGTGGTAGGAAGTATCCTACCGGATTTAGATGAGTTTCATTCGATTGGCACACGCAAAGTGGAGGCCATTGTACGAACCATTCTCATGCTCTTTTTCCTTCTCTTAACCGTACAGCACGGCGGATTCAATACGCTAAGTTTGATCGTTTTAGTTGCCGCTGTCCTCACCTTGATGGGTGGTGAAATGGCGCGAAAAATCTCCATGCTCATGATAGCGATGGGGTGCATTGTCCTAGCGATTATTGATGCTAAGTACGGAACATCCTTTTTAACCGGTATGATGCTTATGGCTGTATGGAGTACCATCACAGCCTTTGTAGCCCATCGAACATTTACGCATTCGTTGTTTGGGCTACTTGTTCTTGGCATAGGTCTAGGTATGGCGCTAACACCACTGCACCTACTTTTGCTCACCTACGCTGTGGTGATCGGGTATATCGTTCACATGCTAGCCGATACGGTATCTGGCGGCGTACCTGTCTTGTGGCCTTTAGCAGTAGGTGAACACAAACGGTTAGGCGTTCGACTGGTCAAAACAGGAAGCACGATAGACCACACCGTGGGGTTAGCGTCGCTCATTGCAACGGTTGTGTTGGCGGCAGGGTATTGGCAATAGATGAAAACCACGTGGTTTCGAACGCAAAACCGAATGGGTTACACGTGACGGATGCGTGCTGGCGGTCACAGACATTGAGGATAGCCATATCCAGAGCGTCATGCACCTGCTAGAAAAGAAAGCGAAATACCTCAAGGAAAAAGCCGATTGGGAAATGGCGCTCATGAGAGGACCGCAGGGTGATATGGCAAGTCTAGCATGGAAAATGGAAAAAACGTGCATCTTGTGGATCATCGAGAAAATCACCGACGCTAACGATGAGGGCGTTGCCAAGGCCGATCGCAACCGATACAAACCCGTGTATCCTTTCATTTATTTGATGTCTCCGATTGGCGGATCGTTTAGCAAGCCTCTCAGTCCATGAGCAATCCGTTCTTGAACGGCCTTTTCCTGTTTAGCGATAAATTTTACCGCTTCTTTATGGTAAGTCAACTATGCAGCTAGCAAGGGGAATTGATTAATCAAACTAGCGGGCTATGACAACCCTCTATTCACCACCATTATAGCATCGACCATTTTTAGCGACAATAACCACGAACCAGGACGCCGACTACATGAGTTGGTGTTTTTTTCGAGAATCCAAAATGGCTACAAAAGAGTGAAAAACGTTTGAAACGCAAGCAACGTCAATTGTCCCACTATAGCTTCCACCGACTTCATGATCTAACTACAATGTGGGAGATCCTTCACCCGCTTAATAGTTATGGGTAATGCTAAGGCCTTTTATAAAGGGATCCACACTGTGTGGTCATGCGCCTCTATGAAACTTGCCGTTTTGTGATCTCGTACACGAATTATGATTCGATTTTGATATACCTCAACAAATCGAGATTGCGGATAATTTCCATATGGGCAGCCACCTCCCACAAAAGTTACTGATCCATGTTGCAGTGAGTGTGCCCTGAAAAGAAGAGCACATGCTGGTGTTGACGGAGAATATTACGCAAAACATTCGATTGGATGCATGTATGTTTGGAATCTGCGACAGTGTCATTCACGGGCTGATGAAAAATACAAACACGGGCTTATTGGGATTTTACGGGTAGATTACTTTCTTTCCAAGCCATGAAGTGCGGATCAGAGAATATGGCAAATGAAAATTGTGATTTTTCCATGACACATATCACCTGTTACGTAAGTGCTTTCATTATATAGGAACAAAGCAAAAAGAAAGATCTTGCCAACGTTATGCAAGAATGATATTCCTAGTACGAGGAGGAGGGAAAATATGAAAATAGGTGTGAGTACGTATAGCCTTCATAAGTCACTTGAAAATGGCGATATGACAGTGCCTTCTGCCATTCGCTGGATGGCGGAACGAGGGGCACAACACGTGGAACTCGTGCCGATTGGCTTTACTTTACAACAAAATCCATCCCTCATTGAGGAGATTCGCGAACAGGCAACGAAAAGTAACATCGATATTTCTAATTATGCGGTTCGCGGAAATTTGATCGCAAAAGATTCAGCTCAGTATGAAAAGGCGATTCAAGAACTGCAGGCGCAAGTAGACATTGCCCATCAATTAGGTGTGCACTTGCTGCGGCATGACGTGGCCTGGCGTCCCATACCTGAGACAGGTATTACCCAGTTTGAAGAGGATCTACCGGGGATCGTGACTGCGTGTCAACGTATTGCTGATTATGCTGCAGAGTTTCACATCACAACGAGTGTCGAAAATCACGGATTTTTTGTCCAAGCGAGTGATCGAGTCTCAAGACTAGTAGAGTTAGTGAACAGACCGAACTTTAGAACGACGATCGATGTAGGGAACTTTCTGTGTGTGGATGAAGATCCGGTAGCAGCTGTAAAGAAAAACCTCCCGCTTGCTTCGATGATTCATTTGAAGGATTTTTATGTACGCAAATCATCGTCTGTGCTTGGAAGAGGCTTTTTCGAGACTGTAGGCGGCCATTTCTTGCGAGGAGCAATTCTGGGCCATGGTGACATCGATTTGCCCGCTGTCATGCATGAGATCGTAAAGTCTGGATATGATGGTTATCTTTCTGTCGAATTTGAGGGTATTGAAGACGGACAAATGGGTACGGAAATCAGTTTGCAAAATGCTTTTACGTTAGCAAGAAGTGAAGAAAGGTAGTTTTTTTTCTACGAAATGGTGATTTTAACCGAAAAAAATATTTTTTATGAAGGAATAGTTCTCCTGATTGTCGAATGTACTTTTAACACTAACATTAAGGCATTTGTTAGGAGGGGTTATATGGAGACAAGGCCGTTGCGTGTTGGCATTATAGGTGCTGGAGCCATTGCAGAACATGCCCATTTACCGGGATATCATCAATTGTCTGGTGAAGTTGAGATTGCTGCGATTGCTGACATTGATCTTGCACGGGCACAATTGATGGCACACCAATTTGGCATACAAACCGTGGTCACAGACTATAGAGAGTTGCTAGAAATGCCGAATTTAGATGCTGTTAGCATTTGTACGCCTAACGCATTACATGCAGAACAAACGGTCGCAGCTTTGCGTGCTTCGAAACACGTTCTTTGTGAAAAGCCAATGGCATTGAGTGTGGCTGATGCTGATTTGATGCACCAGGTTTCTACACAGACTGGGAAAATTCTCATGGTAGGATTCACTCATCGTTTCATGAAGGCCAATCAGTGGATTAAGAAACAATTGACTGATGGATTGATCGGTGATTTGTATTCGATTCGCGACCGGTTTTCTCATGAAGGTCCTTACCAATCTTGGAACGCAGTGTCCGATTGGTTTTATAAAAAGGAATTGGCGGGTGGCGGAGCTCTATTGGATATGGGCATACATGCTATCGATTTATTGCGCTATTTTGCAGGTGAGGTAACCGATGTCATGGGTAGGATTCATACGTATAAGCAGCCGATTGCCTCAGAAGATTATGCCATCGGTATTTTAACATTTGAGAGTGGGTGTACCGGGTATTTCGAAGTTGGTTGGATGAGCAAACCGGGGTTTACAGGGATTGAAATCTATGGGTCTAAGGGCACGATTCTATATGACTATCAGACGGTCAAAGTTTACACACAGGAGGGGGATCAATCCTACTGGAAAACGCCTATTGGGATTGGAGGAGGTGGTTGGAATCAGGAAATTGAATATTTTGTGCGCTTAGTACAAGGGAAAAACGTCGAACCGATTCTTTCGGTGCGTGATGGACAAGAGGCTGTGCGTATCGCCATGGAACTATATTTAGATCACTACCAACGAATCGGAAAAGGGGTGTCAATGTGAATATCAAAGTCAAAAAGACGGTTTCTGTACTGTCGGCAAGTCTTATGACGTTGATGATGATGGGTTCGTTTTCTATTGCTTCAGCAGCGCAAAGGACAAGTGCTGCCAGCTCAACGGGGACATTTACCTTCTATACAATCGATGACATGGTGGGTTTTGATCCTGCGATTTTCTCATGGGATGCACGACAAGATGAACTCGGTATTTTTGAAGGATTGGTGCATTTTGGGCCTAATTTCAAAGTTGTCCCGGCGATTGCAACGCATTGGACTACAAAGGGCAATGTATGGACGTTTTATTTGCGAAAAAATGCACGGTTCTCCAATGGAGACCCTGTAACTGCACCCGATTTCGTCTACTCGATGCGACGAGCAATCAATCCAGTCACAGCCCAATTGGTAAAACACCAGTCTAGCTATTTGGGTGATGTACCAATCAAAAATGCTAACCGCATCGTCGTAGGGTATCCTGTTAATTCCCTTGGTGTCAAAGCGATCAATAATTATACACTGCAAATCACACTTTCTCAACCTGATCCCAGTTTGTTAACGCAATTGGCAACCGATATGTGGCAATTACCAGTCGATCCTAAGGTCGTTTCGGGAAAAAATGAATCGATTTGGACCAATCCGGCCACGGTCGTTTCAGACGGCCCCTATATGCTGTCTTCTTACACACCAGGGACAGACGAGATACTCGTTCCCAATCCTTACTACTATGGGAAAGTACCTTTAAAACAAATTCATGTGCTTGCTTCAAAAAGTGGTGCGTCAGAATTATTGCCGTTTGAAAACAACCAGTCGGATATGGCAATTCTTAATCCTCAAGACGTCCCTGCGGTTAATGCAAATTCTACATTAAAAAACCAACTGCAACACGTGCAAACCGCAGTCAATTACACACTTCAAGTTACACCAAGCCTAAATTCGGCACTTCAAAACCTGAAGGTTCGCCAAGCATTTGCAGAATCGATCAATAAAGAGGCAATTGCTAAAAGCGTTCTTTTAGGTACCGGGGTGCCTGCTTACGATGGCAAAGTTACTACTTGGATGGCTCCGTGGATTGCGCAAGATGGATTGCAATACAATCCTACGAATGCGCAGAAGTTAATGCAAGAAGCAGGTTATCCTGGCGGAAAAGGATTCCCGACCGTACGCATCTTGACGGCCAGCCCCGATAAAGTGGCTGAAGCAATTCAACAGATGTGGGAACAAACGCTTGGTGTCACCGTAGATCTGCAAGAGGTGTCGTGGAATGTGTATGTATCGCAGTTAAATCAGGTTCTTCCGGCGAATGAAGTTGGTTTTACACAATATGGACAATACTCCCAATTCCCGAGTTGGAAGTCATTGATGCCTACAACACTTGCTGGTCTCCCTGGTTTTACCAATGTTCCGCGTTGGTCGCTTAGTGGCTCTGATGCTACCAAACTGGAACAAGTGATAACAAGCCCCATGGATCCATCGGAAAAGAATTATCTAGAATCGCAATTGATTGCTAAAGATGAGCCAATGGCTGTGCGTTCAGTAATGAAAATAGGTGTAAAAGCATTACAGACGAACAATGTAAGTCTTATGAAGCAGTACATCATTGCAAAGAACCATCTTGCTTATGTGTTGCCTGTCTACACAGTGAACAATGCGATATTACTACGCTCGAATGTCCATGGCTACTTTCCAATGCGGATGTGGTTGGTAACGCCACCTGTGTGGTTAGGTGACATCTCGGTGAAATAACATCCATGGAGGAGCGCTCTTGCGCAGCCTATGCGAAGCGCTCCTCCAACATCACGGAATTAAGCAAACCCGGATAAGAAAAGGGGTGGCTAACCATTGTTGCGTTTTATAGGATATCGCGTGATGTACATGTTTATAGCATTTTTAAGCATATCCCTCGTTACGTATCTCTTGATGAAGGCTGCTCCAGGAAGTTTTCTAAGTATGAATTTTCAGGCAGGTGGCGTCTCGCAAGTTGCGGGAGGATTTGGTGTCACGCCGCAAGTGATGCAAGCACTGGTCTCGTATTATCATCTCAACGATCCTTGGTATGTTCAATGGTGGTATTACGTCAAGGGCTTTCTAACATGGCATATGGGAACATCGTTTGAATTTCCAAGCACGCAAACGCAAGTCATCATTGTTCGAGCATTCCCGTTTTCCATCAAACTTGCATTGATGGCTGTGGCGACAGCATTGATCATTGCAATTCCGCTTGGTGTGGTGGCTGTGATTCGAGAAAATGGCTGGATGGACGTTTCAATTATGTTTGTAGCCATGATCGGAACATCGTTACCGTCTTATGTAGTGGCTGTATTATTGATCGTTATTTTTGCTCTGTGGTTGCATTGGTTGCCTGTGATTGGCTATACGCAGTGGCAGAATTTTGTACTGCCAGTATTTTCATTAGCGATACCGATGGTTGGTTCTATGTCTCGGTATTTGCGAAGTAGTTTGCTTGATAGCCTTCACAGTGATTATATCAACGGAATTCTGGCAAAGGGTGGGTCGATGCGTAATGTTATCTTGTCCCATGCACTGCGTAATTCATTGATTCCTCTTGTTACCGTTGTCGGACCGCTTCTCGCAGGACTCATGACCGGTACCGTATTTATTGAGCAGATGTTTAACCTACCTGGATTGGGGCATTATTTCACGGCTGCAGCGAGTCAATCTGACTATCCGGTTATTATGGATTCCACGTTGCTATACGCGACCGTTATTTTAGTGATGAATTGGCTCGTTGATCTTACGTATGGCGTATTGGATCCGCGCATCAGGCGGTCCTACGGGAAGGAGTAGGCGGCTATGATAGACCCATTTCAAGTAGTAGGTGAATCATCAAACACAAAGCTCAAGCGTAGATCGATGGCTACCCTGATTTGGAGTCGCTTGCGTAAAAATAAGGTGGCCGTAATTGGTGGTAGTTTTGTACTATTTCTAATCCTATGCGCTATTTTTGCACCGTTGATCGCCCCCTATCCGTATACGCAAGCTGATTTCCTCGCGACTTATCAGGGGCCATCTTGGCAACATTGGTTCGGAACGGATGAATTAGGAAGAGATATGCTCAGTCGCCTGTTATACAGTTTGCAAACTGCTTGTGTAATTGGGTTCGGTGCTGAACTAGTAGAAGTGACATTGGGATTATTTTTGGGGGCGATAGCCGGTTACGCAGGAGGCCTTGTTGATGCTATTCTCATGCGGATTGTGGATGTTGTGTATGGTTTCCCCAGTCTGTTGTTTAGCATAGTCCTCGTCGTGATGTTGGGGCACTCTGTATTTGCTATTCTCATCGCTGTAGCTGCAACGAGTTGGGTTGGTATGGCAAGACTTGTTCGTGGACAGGTAATGGTGATCAAGGAGTCGGATTATATTAGTGCGGCACGTGGATTGGGGGCCACATGGTGGCAGATTCTGAGACGGTATGTCATTCCTAATTCCTTGGGGCCGGTCGTCGTTGCTATCACGTTTGGAATTCCAGCTAACATGATGGTTGAGTCTGCACTGAGTTTGCTGGGGCTTGGTGTCGAACCGCCCACACCAAGTTGGGGTGCACTGATTTCCAACGGACAAACCAGTCTATTTTCGTTTCCTTATCTGCTGATTTTTCCAACAGTAACCTTTGCACTCACCCTCTTAAGTTTTACGTACTTGGGCGATGGATTGCGCAACGTGTTTGACAGTAAGAGCTTACGCTAAAGGAGATGGACACGCCATGAATGCCCTACTGGAAGTTAGCAAGTTGCAGGTGCAGTTTCACCGCGATGGTGGCATCTCCCGGGCGGTCAACAATGTTTCTTTCACCGTTTTGCAAGGGCAGTCGCTTGGTATCGTTGGTGAGAGTGGAAGTGGCAAGAGTGTCACCATTAAGGCTGTGATGAGATTGTTGCCAAAACATGCACGAATTGAGGGTGAGAAATTAACGTTTTTAAATCAAGACATCCTTGCACTCAAAGAAGGAGCCATTCGGCATTTGCGTGGTCGGCAGGTGGCTATGATCTTTCAAGATCCACATGCCTACTTGAATCCTACAAAAACGATTGGCTCACAATTGGTTGAACCGCTTTTGTTTCATAGACTTGCCACCAAACAGGAAGCGAAACAACGAGGCATCGATATGCTGCGACAAATGGGTATTCCAAGTCCTGAGCTGCGTTATTCCCAATATCCCTTCGAATTTAGCGGTGGTATGTTGCAACGCGTGATGATTGGGATGGCTTTAATTGCGCAACCCACATTGCTGATTGCTGACGAACCTACTACGGCGCTCGATGTCACTGTCCAGGCACAGATCCTAAAACTTTTAAAAAAAATCAAACAAGAACGCCAAATGTCACTGATCTTGGTGAGCCATGATCTGGTCATTGCTGCAAACACCTGTGATGATATCATCGTCATGTATGGTGGGCAGATTGTTGAGAAGTTGCCTTCTCGCAAGCTTGTGCAAGAGAGTCGGCATCCATATACTCGTGGTCTGATCTCCTGCACACCGACGGTACATGGACCGCTTGCATTGCCTGACCCGATTGGTGGACTTCCACTAAATCTTCGACAGCCATTGCCTGTAGGGTGCTTCTTTGCACCACGCTGTCCGCACCGGTTTGATCGCTGCACTGTCGAACAACCCAAACTTATAAATATGGGTAATGACCATGAAGTTGCCTGCTTCCTCGTCCAAAACGTAATGGGTGGTGTCACCCAATGAGTGAACAGTCACTTTTATCTGTTATAAGCATAACTAAGCAATTTTCGAGTCGTCAGGGCAAAATGAACGCTGTTGATAATGTGTCGTTCACGTTACAAAAGGGACAAAACTTAGGAATTGTTGGGGCGAGTGGCAGTGGTAAATCCACCGTCGTGAAGTTGGTGCAACGGTTATTGCCAGTGACCAGTGGACACATTTATTTTAATGGGGTTGACATTACTACTATATCGGGTCGGTCCTTGCGATTGATTCGACGCCAAATGCAATCTGTGTCGCAAAACCCTTATGCCTCTCTCTTTCCTAATAAAACGATTGGACAGAACATTGTAGAGCCACTGCTGATTCATAAGATAGGATCTGCTTCAGAACGTGTTAGAACTGCCCAACATTTGATGGAACGAGTTGGGGTACCGTCTGATCAGTTCTATGCTTTTCCGCATGAAATTAGTGGAGGCCAACAACAACGAATTTCCATCGCACGAGCACTCGCACTAAAACCGGAACTTCTCATACTGGATGAGGCTGTTTCCAGTTTGGATGTATCCATTCAAGCACAAATTTTACATTTGTTAGATGATCTCCGCCATGAATATGATTTGACCTATATATTTGTATCTCACAATTTGGCGGTTATACGTTTGATTTGCTCACAAGTAGCTGTGATGTTTTTAGGACGAATCGTTGAATTTGGGCCCATCGATGTCGTGTATGCTGCACCTGCACATCCTTATACTCGAGCCCTACTCGAGGCAGTGCCAGATTTTCACGAAGTGTCTGCTGCAAATGAGATGATGAAAGAGTCAGATCCGGCTCCTGCGATGGAACCACCAACTCCATATGATATGCCAAGTGGTTGCTGTTACCGTACCTTGTGTCCATTTGCTACCAACCTTTGTGCGCAAGATCAGCCGTCACTGCAAATGCAGCACGATGGAAGGCTTGTGGCATGTCATTACTCGGAACTTACGACGGGAGGTGCATCGCGTTGAACGATTTGTTAAAAGCCATTCAAGGAGGCTTGATTGTTTCGTGCCAAGCATTGCCACAAGAGCCGTTGCATGGATCGGAGTTTATGGCAGCGATGGCGGTGGCAGCAGAAACAGGAGGCGCTGTTGGACTGCGGGCTAATGGCGTTCAAGATATTTGTGCGATAAAACGCGTAAGCAAATTACCGATTATCGGTATTTATAAACAGGAATATCCAGGCTATAACGTGTTTATTACACCAACCACGGTAGAAGTTGATGCTGTAATGAATGCTGGGGCAGACATGATTGCAGTCGATGCTACGTGTTTACCACGTCCGGATGGATTGTCTCTTGCACAGTTCATACAGGCGATTCGGACGCACCATAACACACTGATCATGGGAGATGTATCGACGCTAGAGGAAGGGAAAGCAGCCGCTGATGCGGGGGTGGATCTTGTTTCTACTACATTATCGGGTTATACACCACACACTAAGTTTTCAACGGGTCCGGATTTTTTATTGCTACAGGAGTTGGTTCATGCGCTGTCCATTCCAGTGATTGCTGAAGGACGGATTGCAAAACCGGAGGAATGTATGCATGCCTTTCATTTAGGAGCTTTTGCTGTAGTAGTAGGAAGTGCAATCACGCGTCCGCAAGAAATCACGCGCCGCTTTGTTGAAGCAACAATTCGGTGGCAAGAAAGGCTGGAACATGGCCATGCTTGCAGTGGGAGTTGACATCGGCGGTACCAAAATTCGTGCGGCGGCCGTGGATGAAAGTGGCGAGATAGCTTATATACGACAGGTACCGACCATGGCCAAACAAGGTCCGGACATCGTTGTTGGGCACTGTGTGGAGATCATTCAGCAGATTTTACGTGAGATTTCTCCGCATCACGTATTAGGGATTGGTATCGCTAGCGCAGGACAGATCGATCCCGAAACGGGTACTGTACTTCGTAGTACAGATACATTTGCGCATTGGCAAGGTGTTAAGATCGCTGATCGTGTTGCAGCTTTGGTGGGATTACCTACGCGTGTAGAAAATGATGTAAATGCCGCGCTATTGGGTGAATTCTGGCTCGGTAAAGCCAAAGGGTGTGATCGTGCTGCCTTGGTCGCTCTTGGAACGGGTGTGGGTGGAGCGCTGCTTGAGAACGGCCAATTGGCACATGGGGTGCATTGTCGAGCTGGGGAATTTGGGCACATGATCTATCAGGCTGATGGAAGATTGTGTGGTTGTGGCGCTCGAGGCTGTTATGAATCTTATCTTTCAGGACCAAGTCTAGCGTCTGCTTATTCGTCTAGTAACGCATCAAACCTTACTGCTGAAGAAGTAATGATGGAGTCGAAGGAGGGGAATGTCAATGCACAAGTGGCAGTCATTGCATGGGCCAAGTCATTGGCTTGCTTGTTGGTTTCTATACAAAACAGTTTTGATCCGGAATGTATCATCCTTGGAGGGGGGATCGTTGATAGTAGGAATGCATGGTGGCCAAAATTAAAAGATGCGTTAAAAGAGTATCCTTGGCCCGTGTCCGTTGAACCTGCCACATTTGGCAATTATGCTGCACTTCTGGGTGCTGCGCGACTCATCGTTGAAGGGGAGGGATAGTTCATGATTGACATTGCTCTGATTGGTGCAGGGTTGATTGGTTCAGTACATGCTGATTCTTTGATTCATATGCCGGAAGTTCAATTGCGAGCGGTGTGCGATATTCAGTATGATCGAGCACTGCAAATAGCAAAGAGTGTCAATGCAATCGCATTTGCAGACATTCAATCACTAATTGCTTCACCTGTATGGGAAAATATTGATGTTGTACTCGTATGCGTTCCAACGTACTTGCACGAGGAAATGGTAGTCATTGCAGCCACACACAAAAAACATATTTTCTGCGAAAAACCGATTGCACTGACTGAAGTTTCAGCGGCTAGGATGATTGAAGTATGTGCAAAGAATCAAGTGTTGTTCGGAGTAGGGCATGTGGTGAGGTTTTTTCCAGAGTATGTAAAGCTTCGTGAGCAAGTGGTAGCAGGTGGAATTGGAGAAATCGGGACAATTCGAACATTTCGTGGTGGAGTATTTCCCTATGGTTGGGATAGTTGGTATGGAGACGAAGAAAAAAGTGGTGGTATTCTCGTTGATTTGTTAATTCACGACCTTGACTTCATCGATGCCATGATTAATCCGATTGAGCAGTTATTCGCTCGCCGCATATCAACGCATCACCGTAAAGAGAGAGATTATGCGCTTGTCGTGGGTAGGTTAAGAAACGGAGCAATCTTTCACATGGAAGCCACTTGGGCGCATTCATCAGGTTTTCGCTATGGATTTGAATACGCTGGTTCACGGGGGATGATAGAATTTGACAGTGAAAAAACGCCACCACTTCAGCTCATGACCAAACCATCGCCTACAGCGGTAGGTCATCATACAGCGGTGGTTCCAGAAAGCCCTTTCTTGAAATCACCATATCAAGTTGAGCTGGAAGCATTTTTGGCGGCAGTCCAAGAACGACGAGTTCCGCCAATAACCGGTGAGACTGCTTTGCGAGCTTTGCAATTATCGCTTGCGGCACGTCGTTCGGCTCAAGAGCTCAAGCCAATTTTAGTGCAAAATGTTTGAAAGGGGACTTCGTCATGAAATTGGCTATGTTAGGTGCGGCACACGTTCACGCGAGCGAGTATGTCCAAGTCTGTAAAACAATTCCAGATGTAGAGTTTACACAGATATACGATGCTAATCTTGGCACTGCAAAGCGCATCGCTGAATTGTGTGATGCGACGGCGACGGATGATCCTTTAACTTGCTTGTCTCCAGCTATTGATGCAGTGGTGATCTGCTCGGAGAATTATCGCCATGTTGAATTGGTGCAATCAGCGGCACTCGCAGGTAAAGACATATTATGCGAAAAACCATTGGCTACTAATGTTGCTGATGCGCAAGAACTGGTGACGTTATGCTCCCGATTGGGCGTGCAATTACAAACGGCATTTCCCTGTCGCTATCATCCTACTATCGCGCGTACCAAAGAGCTGATCGATCAGGGATTGCTGGGTGAAATCCTCGCTGTTCGTGCGACCAATCAAGGGCAAATTCCAGGTGGGTGGTTTGCTGATCCACTTTTGGCAGGCGGCGGGGCATTGATGGACCACACGGTTCACGTGGTAGATTTGCTACGGTTTTTACTGCATGATGAATTTGATTCTGTGTTCGCCTATAGTGCTACGCGTTTTCATGATGTTAAAACGGAAGACAGTGCTTTTCTATCCATGACGTTAAAAAACGGCGTTATCGTCACGTTAGATCCCAGTTGGTCACGGCCTCTGTCCTATCCTACTTGGGGGAATGTAACGATGGAGTTGGTGGGTACAGAGGGAACGCTGTTTGTTGATATGTTTTCTCAGAATATGGAATTTTACAGTACGTCTTCTTATCAATGGCTTCCTTTTGGTACCAATATGAATCGCCTCATGTTGATCGATTTTGTTGAACGATTACAACAAAAACAACCCGTTGCGATTACGGGGGAAGACGGTTTGCGCGCCACCGAGGTTGTTGCTGCGGCCTATCTGTCGGTAAAGACAGGTACATTGTGTTCCATCACACACGTTTAAGTTACGGAATTATTCAAAAGGAGTAGTGTATGTGAAGACGATTCGCGAATTAGATCGGGACCCAACATTGATTGTGCGTTCGACCATGGCGAGTCTGACAAAAGCCGAACAGAAGGTCGCACAGCTCGTACTTCAGGATCCTGAATATATGATGTTTGCATCGGTGACGGATGTTTCAGAGCGGGTATCTGTGGGTGAAACGACGGTGATTCGAGTCTGTCGCAAACTAGGTTTTCGAGGGTATCAGGAATTCAAACTGGCGATTGCTCAGCACTTGAGCACACCTGCACAAGAAGTTCAGGGACCAATCCATGCGTCGGATACGCTGGATACCGCAATCCAAAAAATCGCTACGTACAATCTGCAAACACTGCAGGATACAGCCAATTTGTTGAGTTCAACGCAGGTGCAGGAGGTTGCTAAACTCGTTAGAGAGGCGCGTCATGTTTACATCATCGGTGTAGGGTCATCTGGCATTACTGCACTTGATCTGAGATACAGGCTGATGCGCATCGGTATTCATGCCGTCAGTGAAAATGATGCTCATCTGATGGCAATGCTTTGCTCACTTGCTACGCAAGAAGACGTTGTCATCGGTATTTCCGCGTCCGGTAGTACAAAAGATGTTATTGAAGCGCTGACGATTGCGAAAAACAACAATGTTCCGATTGTATGCATCACAAACCATGCGCGATCGCCCATTACTCATCTTGCCCATGTAGCACTTCTTACAGTTGCTCGCGAATCACCATTACAAGGTGGTGCAGTCGGCACGAAGATCGCACAAATGCACGTATTGGATGCGCTGACGACCGCTATCTCGTTGGAGGATCATGATTTTGCAGCGAAGTCCATGGCAAAGACTGCGGAAGCGGTTGTTGATAAGCTGATGTAGAGAGTCCTATGAGGAGGAAAAGCGATGAAACGATTAGCAGTAATTGGTCATCAACTTACGCATAAATTTATTTATCCTGGGCATATCAATGGTTTTGATGTTGACAAGATGCGTCAATTTGGTGGGTGGATGGCTGATATGCATCGTGGAAGAGATGGTTCACCGCTCAATCGTGACGTTCGGGTGGTTGCCATTGCAAGCTCGGATGCGAGTGCAGGCGAAATTGCAGAGGCCTGTTTTATCGATCATGTCTATAAGACGGTAGAGGAATTGCCGCCTGATTCTGTGGATGGCGTTTTGATCTTGGAAAATGACGGGGCAAAGCATCTGCAACTTGCACGGCCTTTTTTAGAACGTGGCAAATTTGTTTATTGTGACAAGCCAGTTGCAACGACAGTGAGTGATCTTGAAGAGATGCAGCGCTTAGCTATGCAAAATGATGCTATCTGGATGGGTGGCTCAGCACTACGCTATAGCCCAAAACTACAGGCTGCAACCAGATTTATAGCGCAAAAAAGGCCCACAGGTCTTACAATCGTTGGCCCCGGAACATGGTATGACTATGCTTGTCACACGGTTGAAGCACTACAAGTATTATTTGGCAACACCATTGTTTCTGTGCAACCCGTAGGCAATTTATCAGCAGGGGCTGTTGCGATTCAGTGGCAGGATGGTGCTTTGGCCACTTTGTTGTTTGGACGTGGTTATGAACCTCTCTTTCGTATTCATGCATTTTTTATGGATGAGATGAAGGAATGGATCATAGATGATGCTTACGATTACTACTTGTCCCTATCAAAAGTTCTGGTGCAAAGGCTTTATCAGTTACCATCTGATGTAGAGCAACTGCATCCCTGGGAAGACCTACATGCCATTACCAGTCTCTTAGAGACCGTGGGTCGTCAAATTCAATGATGATCAATCCGACGACGAAGGTGCAATGGGTTGTGAGAGACGACTGCGAAATGTTGAACGATCTCGCTACTCAGGTGCTAATCGATGTGTTGATGAACACATCGCGCCCTGTGATTGGCTTTGCAACGGGAGACACTCCTCGCAAACTGTATACACGTCTGATAGCACGTTCCCTACAGGACGAGTCGTTGCAAAGACGTTGGCAGGATGTGATCGGTTTTAATCTAGATGAGTATGTGGGACTCCATCCAAATCATCCACAGAGTTATCATCACTACATGTGGAAGCATGTGTACGAACATTTACCGATAACAAAAGAGCACATCTATATTCCAAATGGCATCGGGCACTTAAAAGACAACTGCAAAGAATATGACGATGCCTTGCAGTTTTATGGAGGCCCCGATATACAAATATTGGGAATTGGCAAAAATGGACATATCGGGTTCAACGAACCCGGGGACCATTTGGAGATCGGAACACATGTGACGCGATTGAGTGAAACGACTAGGCAGGCGAATGCACGGTTCTTTACGGATGAAGCTGTACCCTTGCAGGCGGTTACAATGGGAATAGGTGGTATTTTGCATGCTAAGAGAATTCTTTTACTGGCCTTCGGAAGTGTTAAACGGGCAGCGTTGTTACAGGCGTTTTCTGGATCAATCGATACGAAATGCCCAGCTTCATTTCTACAGTTGCATGATAGGATAACGGTTTTTACTGATCAATCGATTGATACCTTGGACAATGGATCGGCACTGCTATCAATGATAAAAAACCCGCGTAAGTTGTAGTGGGTTTTTTATCATTTATCATGTTTGAAATATTTTAAAAATATACTTGAAAAATATATGATCATAGATTACTATTATCTAGGATAACGTTTTCGTAAAACGTTATCCTAGATAAGAAAGCGATTTCAAGAAGTTACATTATTTTTAAGAGGAGGTTGTGCATATGAAAAAACGCCGTTGGAGTATCGCGGTGTTGTTGGCTGTCGGTATCATTATTAATTATTTTGATCGGACCAATATGTCCGTAGCCACAAAGCCCCTGATGAGTGAATTTCACTTAACAGATGGCCAGATGGGAATCTTGTTGTCTGCTTTTGGTTGGTCTTATGCTTTACTACAAATTCCAATCGGTGCTTTGCTGGATAAGGTTGGTATAAAATGGCTAATGCGAGTTGGAACAATTTTGTGGACCGTCGCAACATTGATGACTGCCATCGTAAGTGGTATGGGACTTATCATTGTATCTCGAATTCTTTTAGGGGTTGCTGAAGCACCTGCATTTCCTGGTGCCGCCAAGGCCACTGGATATTGGTTTCCGCGTCGTGAACGGGGTTTAGCTACGTCCTCATTTGACGCTGCTGCCAAATTGTCTAATGTTCTTGGTGTACCGCTCATAGCTTGGGCTGTGATGGAATGGAGTTGGAGGGGCGGATTTGTCTTAACAACCATTTTGAGTCTTCTTTATGCGATTGCGTATTGGATTTGGTATCGTGATCCAAAAGAAGATAAGCAGCTGAGCAAGGAAGAATACACGTATATCATCGATGGTGGCGCTCAGGAAACGGGCGAAGCGCCTGGGGGCATTGCGAAAAACCTCGGCTACCTGTTAAGTTCTCGTAAAGTATGGGGATTAACCATTGGCTTTTCGGCATACGGTTATTCGTTTTATCTTTTATTAACTTGGTTGCCTGGCTATTTGGAGAATCAAATGCACATGAGTGTCTTAAAATCAGGTTGGTACACCATAATTCCATGGATTGTCGCGACGATTGCCGACATTGTGATCGGAGGATGGCTTGTTGATTATTTGATCAACAAGGGGTTCAATGCGACTAAAGTGCGAAAAAGTTTACTTGTTATCGGTATGATCATGGGCCTGGCTGTTGCTGGCGCCGCATTTACGAATAACCCCAATGTCGCCATCGCATTTATATCCGTTGCTTTGGGGGGCCTAGCGTTTTCAGCGCCTATTGGGTGGAGTATTCCGGCTCTTATCGCACCAAAGGGGACGGTTGGAACGGTGGGAAGCATTATGAACTTTTTTAATAACATCATGGGTATTTTAGCCCCTATAGTTACCGGATTTATTGCCGGCAGTACGGGCACATTTGGTCTCGGCTTTTTGGTGGCGGCTGTCGTCTTGGTGATAGGGATTTTAAGTTATTTATTCTTACTCAAGGATTTAGAGCAGATCAAAAGTCCAGTTCCTACTTCATTGCCTTCGAGTACCAAAGTTATTTGATGGATGGATTCATAGCCGTTGGTTAGACCAACGGCTATGAATAGAATATTGGAGGTTATAACTGTGGAAAAGCAGTCATGCATCTTAGGTATCGACATAGGAACGACTTCGGTCAAAGCTGTTGCATTTGAAGAAAGTGGACGGATACTGGCACATTCCTCGATGAAACTAACACTCATTTCTCTTGAAGAAACAGCAGGTGAGCAAGATCCGCATGAAGTCTATGAGAAATTAGTCGATGTCATGTTGGATGTGTTGAGGGCGATTCGCGATCAAAACTATTACGTGCAATTGGTTGCCTGTAGTGCAGCTATGCATAGTATTATGCCGATATCAGCTGATAATCAGCCTTTGGGATATGCCATGACATGGTTGGATGGTCGCGCCTTCCACGAAGCCAATCAACTATGGGAAAAGGAAATCGGTCGAGAACTGTACAGGCGTACTGGTACGCCAATCCATGCGATGTCCCCCATGGTCAAGTTAGCTTGGATGCAACGGAATAATTCTGACCTATTTCACGCCACAAGTAAATTCGTATCATTGAAAGAATGGGTTTGGTACCAATGGTTCGGCGTTTGGGAAGTGGACGAATCTTTGGCAAGTGCATCGGGTTTATTTAATATTGCAAATCGTCAATGGGATGAAGATGCATTACGTTTTTTACAAATACAAGTCGATCAACTCTCAAACGTCGTTTCAACATCATGTGTGCGCCAAGGGTGCATGGATGTTCGATTGCTTGCAGAGGGAATTGACCGCACCACCCGGTTTCATATCGGCGCCTCGGACGGGGTGTTAGCTAGTCTTGGTGTTGGGGCTGTCGAAAATGGAATTATGGCCTTGACGATGGGCACGAGTATCGCAGTTCGAATGGTAAGCGACGAGATTCAAACACATGAGGAGATACGGTCATTTTGTTACATCCTTGATAATAAGCGATACATCATCGGAGCCCCCAGCAATAGTGGCGGCATCTTGTTGGGATGGGTGTTCCAAAATTTCATGAAGGAACAATCTTCAATTGAAGAGGCTATACGCGCGGCGGAGACAATCGATGTCGAAAATTTATATTGTTTACCATATATCAGCGGAGAACGAGCACCTTTGTGGAATTCTGAGGCGAAAGCGTCGTTTATTGGCCTTTCTTATCAACATACGAGTTTGCATATGATGAGATCGGCAATTGAAGGTGTGTTATTGAATGCCTATTGGATTTCAGCAGAACTTTTTGCTCAAGTGGGGAAACCTAAACTTTTGATTGCTTCCGGTAAGCTGTTTAAAATAGGTTGGGTTCGCCAGCTATTGGCAGACATTTTTGATATCCCTGTGCAAACAGATTCTGTCATGGATGCCGCTATTCAGGGGGCTGTTTATCTAGCAACATCAATAAGTTTTCCTTTGCAACATGAAGAGGTAATTTACCCTCAAATGCATAACAAATATGCATTAAAATTTCGTGAGTTTCGTCGGTTGGCGTTGCTGCTAATGGTTCAACCGAGTTGATCCTCGTGCTGTGATGATTGAGGGTATGGTGGTGATCTGCAATTTTTGTGAAGATTTATCTTGTTCCAAGGCTTGTAACACAGCTTGTCCACTGAGTACGCCAATTTCTGAGGTGGGTTGACGTACACAAGTTAAAGGTGGTGTTATAAGGCATGCCCAATCAGGATCGTCAAAAGTTGCTAAACCAAATTCTTCAGGAATTTTCCATCCCTCATTTCGGATGAGGGGGTACAGCGGTAGCATGATCAATCCATTTGCGGTGTAAATGGCTGTTGGGTTTTTGATCGGAAGGTTGCGAATTTGTTTTACGGCTGCATCCAAGCTAGCCGGATTGCCTTTATTCACCCATACGACAAAACGCTCACGGTTTGCTTGCGAACAAGCTTGTTCATACCCTTCAAGGCGTGCTTGCCTGGTACTTATACCAGCAATCGGTTCTGTGAGATAGACGACATCATGATAGCCAGCACTAAATAAGTGTTTCGTAAGTTCAAATGATGCTTCCTGGTTATTAGTGACGACATTGATGGTATTAGCAATGTCGAACTGACGATCTATGATGACGACGGGTAATTCCTTGGCGATGTCTTTAATAAGATCGTTGTTGTCACCATTGGTTTGAATAATAATTCCTTCAACCTGTTGGGCAATTAGGGACTCAAGTAAGCTCCGTTCCCTCGCCTTATTACCGCCAGAATCAGAAACAACGAGACGATAATCAGCCGTTGTCAAAAGAGTCGATAGACTGCGAATGATCGATACGCAGAAGGGATAACCAAGATCAACTACGACAATAGCGATTGTTTTTGTGATGTTCCCCTTAAGCCCCTGTGCCAGTACGTTTGGTTTATAATTCAACTCCGAAATGACCTGTGCAATTCGTTCCTTGGTGGTGTCGCTCATCGATTCATAACGACCATGCAAAAAGCGCGAAATCGTTGAGATCGATACGTTGGATGCTCTGGCAACGTCTTGAATAGTAATTCGTTTTTGCCGCATAGTAAACCCCCCTTATCGGACGGGCTTATAAGCACCGTCTCAGGTTACTTCATGAATAAACAATATGGCTATAGTATACCATTTTAGGGGTTTTCAGTGACATCCAGCCGTTATTACATGCATACCATTGGATTTAGTATAAAGTGGTGGACACAAAAGGAAGGACTGATACACTAATAGTGAAAGGTAGTGTCCAGTACATGGGAACGAAATAAACAAGGTATTCTGATGAATTCAAGGCGATGTCGGTTCTATCGTAAAATGGTTTGTAAGCTAGAACGACCAAGAGTTGTCTTATAATTGCTCCAATTATTTGAGCGCTGATTGAGCCTATCATAAGAGCTGGAAGCATGACGCCAAATCCATAACCGACGGCAATGATCGTCAGGCTGCTACGGGATCCTTTTGTTCCTTTCAATTCGACATTGGCAACAGCGCCATTATCGAATATGATTAGTAGTGCTGTGCCAATTAACTCACTGATCAACCGTACAGTTAGTACTCCATTTTTGATTTGACTACAGTGTTTTTGAAGACGTATCATATAACAAAATAGTAGAGGTGAGGTAAAATTATGAAGCATATTCATGTGGTGTCCAAACACACAATTCAAGTGAAACAATGGGAAAACTGTGTGTCGTGTGCAGTTTCTTGCCAATCTGCTTGTAAAACGTCGGCCACTGTGGGTAGCTCTCTTTGTCAAGATCGTGGATCTGGAGAAAGCAAGGTTCGTAAGCCTGTTTCAGTGAGGTAGAGATGATGCGGCATGCAGTTCATGCATTTACTTACTAAGGGGTTCACATTGTATATGACGGATTATCACAAACTCTGCTAACCGTAGATGATGTCGCTTATGAGGTAGTGCAGCGCTTTGCTTTACGGCATCCATCGGACATCATTGTCGAATTAGCCCAACAATTCGAATTAGATGATGTGCTTGGTGCCTATGAAGAAATTGTGTCTTTAGTTACAGAAGGCGCACTTTTTTGTGACGAGGGGCAAGTAATGGGTGTCGGAGACACGGTTTCACCTCCACTTTGGCTTAGTGGCATTTGTCTTCATGTAGCACATGATTGCAACATGCGTTGTTCTTATTGTTTTGCCGGTTCAGGTCTCTATGGTGGGAAGCCGGCCCTGATGCAACTGGAGACGGCAAGAGCAAGCCTTGACTATTTATTTACCCATGCTGGTCAGTCAGCTCATGTGTATGTTGACTTTTTCGGCGGTGAGCCCACGCTAAATCTGTCGGTAGTAAAGGATGCAATCTGTTACGGTAACCAACTGGCCAAAGAATCAGGTCGATCCGTGACTTTTAGTATGACCACCAATGGATTAGACCTTGATAAAGAAACAATGAATTATTTGAATGAGCAGGAAGTTAACGTGATTATCAGTATGGATGGTCGTCCGCAGGTTCATGATGCTATGCGTTCAAACCGACAAGGACAGGGAACCTATGAGGCTGTCTGTAAAAACGCAAGTGAGCTATACAAATCCCGATATTCTACGATGGCCAATCGCTACGGTGACGGCGTATACACATACGTAGGGGCTGATGATTGATCAATATACACTATACGAGCAAGGATTTATGGCATTAAATGTCGAATTCATATGCATGGGTTTTTAAGGAGTAGCTGGTTAAATCCTTGCACATGGAGGAC
>DAHWJX010000102.1:0-27134 GCA_027343965.1 Caryophanales bacterium
CTCGTGGCGCTTTTGGTTGTCATTGTCTCTCGCAAAATGGCTTTATAAAAACTATGTGTGACAATATATCGAATGAAAATAGCGACTCTAGGTATCATCTAGGGCCTTTTCGCGTTTCGAAAAAATCTGATAAAATGCGAAAAGGTACCATTTGCTAGGAAGGGAAGCATAATGATGCAGACCGAAAATGTATTTTATTTTCAATAACACGCACGTTATGTTGTCGGTATATCCATAGCGTTTGAAAAGGGGCGGTTACACCGTGAATTTTAACGAATTTCCTTATGCACGTCCAGTTATGGACGAAGTAACAAAGCGATTTGATGATCTCCTGCAAAAAATGATGCAAGCTTTAGATGTTGGTACACAACAACAGGCAATTCAAGATATCAACCAACTTCGAACAGCGTTTGATACGGCGAGAGAAATTGCTTCAATTCGGCATACGATTGATACAACCGATTCTTTTTACGAAAAGGAACAGGATTTTTTTGATGAAGTTACACCGATTTATGATGGGCTTCTATGGAAATTCCATCATGCTTTGATTGAATCTCCATTTCGTGAACAACTAGAACAGCAGTGGGGCAAACAAGTATTCCGGTTGGCGGATATGGCTCTTAAGATTCACAATCCTGAGATCATCGAAGATCTACAAAAAGAAAATCGGCTGGTTTCTGAGTATACAAAACTTATGGCATCCGCTCGGATTCTTTTTGAAGGGGAGGAAAGGAATCTTTCACAATTGGTACCATTTCAACAGTCACCTGATCGAACCATGCGAAAAAAAGCAGCAGCAGCTCGCTATGGGTTTCTCGCTGAGCACGAAGTAGAACTTGATCACATCTACGATAAACTTGTCAAGGTAAGAACAAATATTGCCCATCGGCTTGGATTTTCCACTTTTACAGAATTAGCGTATTTACGCATGAACCGCAGTGACTATGATGCATCTATGGTCGCATCCTATCGTGAGTATGTGCGTGAGCATATTGTGCCGATCGCAACTCGTTTACGAAAACGACAGCAAGATCGTCTTGGCCTAGATATGCTTAGGTACTACGACGAGGGAATTTCGTTTACGACGGGTAATGCGAAACCTAAGGGTGATCCGACATGGATCCTTGAGCAAGGAAAACGTATGTACCAAGAATTATCGCCTGAAACGCATGAATTTTTTACGTTCATGACCGATCATGACCTCATGGATCTTGTCAGTAAAAAAGGGAAAGCTGGCGGGGGATATTGCACATTTATCCCGCAACATGGTGCACCATTTATTTTCTCAAATTTTAATGGAACCTCGGGTGATATTGACGTTTTGACTCATGAGGCAGGGCATGCCTTTCAAGTATTTACAAGTCGACACTTTACTTTACCAGAGTATCACTGGCCGACAAATGAATCTTGTGAAATTCACTCGATGAGTATGGAGTTTTTAACCTGGCCATGGATGCATCTTTTCTTTGAAAATGAAGAAGAAAAGTATAAATTTTCCCATCTCAGTGAATCCTTATTGTTTATACCGTATGGTGTGACGGTCGATGAATTTCAACATTTTGTGTATGATCATCCTGAGGCAACGCCAGAAGAGCGCAAACAAGCTTGGCGGGATATTGAACGCAAGTACCTACCGCACCGTGATTATGAGGACAACACCTATCTCGAGCATGGTGGTTATTGGCAGCAACAAGCGCATATTTTCTCCGTACCATTTTATTATATCGACTACACGCTGGCTCAAGTATGCGCCTTTCAATTTTGGATAAAAGCGCAACAGGAGCGTTCTGTTGCTTGGCAGGATTATCTTCGTCTATGTCAAGCTGGTGGTAGTCAATCGTTCTTGGAATTGGTCAAGCTTGCCGACCTCAAATCGCCCTTTGATCCGTCTTGCATACCGTCCACGATGGCTCCTATTGAAGCGTTTTTAGACCAAGTGGATGATAAGTCATTATGATGGTCCATAGGTAAAACGTAGAAGAGGAATTTTGTCTATGAATCGTCTTGCATTTGCCATTTTGGTGCCGTCTCTGCTTTGGTTTGGTACAACACACGCGGTTCAAGCTGAAGCTTTGCACCGCGTGTCTTCGCCAATTATTGGATCGCTGCAAGATACGCCGGTGCGTGTGCTTATTATCGGTTCGTCCGTCGCTGACGGATGGAAAGATTCAGTAGGTGGGGGTTACCTTAAAAGAGCCTTCACACACTTTGGGTTGACTCATAGTATGGCGTTCGCTTGGATCAATCGAGCGGTGCCTGGACAAGGTGCCATGCGCTTAAACGCCATGGTGCCGAGCTTTATCGATCAGGCCAAGCCACAGATTGTTGTGATTGCTTGGGGTGGTCTCGATGATGCTTATGACCATACACCACTTGATGCTTTTCGTGAGGATATACGGCAAGAAATCTCATTGAGCTTGGCGGCACACGCTACGGTATTTGTTATTACGCCACCTGTATCCCGAGCATCTTATACGCAGTTTGCCGTACAGCAACCGATGTACCTTGATGCGGAAATGCAAGTGGCGCGAAACTTTCAAAATCCGAATATTTTCGTTTTTGATGTCTTCGATCAAATGAAACGGTATTTAGATAAACACCATGAGACCTACGTGCCATTTATGGCCGATGGCTGGCACCCTAATACACGAGGACACGCTTTAGCTTCTCGTTTGTTGTTACATAATTTTAAACAAAAATTTCCAGCGCTTCTGGCCTTACGATGGATGACCTAATCGGTTTATTGGTGGGTACCAAAAATGCGATCGCCGGCATCACCAAGTCCCGGCACGATATAGCCTGTTTCATTGAGACCTTCGTCAATCGCTGCTGTAAAAATGGCTACGTCAGGATGATCTTCCTGTACTTTACGAATGCCCTCTGGTGCTGCTATGAGCGACACAAGACGAAGTTTTGATACACCTCTTGATTTGAGCAACGATAATGCAGCGGTAGCCGTGCCGCCTGTAGCTAACATGGGATCTAAGACAAAAACAACACTTTGTTCGACAGAAGGCAAATTAACATAGTATTCTACAGGGAGTAATGTTTGCTCGTCGCGGTAAAAGCCAATGTGGCCCACTTTAGCATCAGGCAACAATTGCAACATGCCATCGACCATTCCCAAGCCTGCTCGTAAGACCGGAGCCAGCACGATATTATCTGCTACAAATTGAACGGTCGTTGTCGTGATCGGTGTTTCCACGCTAGAAGAAGAAGTGTGCAAATCCTCTGTGCAAAACACAGTTAACAATAAGGATAGTTCATACACCAATCTGCGAAAGTCAGCAGTACTTGTCTTGCGGTCTCGAAGTCGGCCCACTTTTTCCTGGACCAACGGGTGAGTCAAACATTGTACGGATGTCAACACCGAAATCTCCTCATACTACTAATAGACAGTCAGTACTATTATAGCAAAACTAATCGAGAACAAGCCAGTGGCGGTTATGGTATCCTGTCTTGACTTTAGCAACTTTGGTCAGTATAATTTATCTAAATGAATCGCGATGGAGCTCGCTGATTGCCCTTATTGGGATGATAGCCCCTACAAGTTACCAGAATTTATACTCTGGTTTACTTGTAGGGGCTATCATGTTTTGCACGATTTGATTCATTAAGAGGAGTGAATGAATTATGAGTACCATTCAAGCAGTACATGCCAGAGAAATTCTTGATTCACGAGGATTGCCTACCGTTGAGGTAGATATTACATTATCCGATGGTGTCTCATCTCGCGCTGCGGTACCATCTGGAAAATCCACGGGTAGTCGAGAAGCATGTGAGTTGCGCGACGGAGAGTCTTCGCGGTTTGGCGGTGCGGGCGTTCTACGCGCTGTTCATAATGTCACAGACATTATCGCTCCTATAATTATTGGCACTGATCCAACCGATCAGTCGGCTTTTGATCTACGATTAATCGAACTTGATGGCACAGAAAATAAAGAAAAATTAGGTGCTAATGCAATTCTGGGCTGTTCGATAGCAGTTGCTCGGGCTGTAGCAAAAGCGCAAAAAGTATCGCTCGTAGAACACCTTGCTAATTTATACGGACAGGGCGAAATGCAATTTCCGGTTCCTATGATGAATGTGATTAATGGCGGAAAACATGCAGATTCAGGGATTTCAACACAAGAATTTATGATCGTGCCACATGGTGCGCAGGATATTAGTACAGCGATCAGAATGGGATCTGAGACCTATCAAGCCCTTGGACGTCTCTTAAAGTCGCAGGGTTACCGTGTTTCCGTTGGAGATGAGGGTGGATTTGCGCCACAATTGCCCTCCACAATCGATGCTCTGCAGGTATTGTTGAAAGCGATCGAAGACGCCGGTTATCGACCAGGAGCTGACATCGCCATTGCTTTGGACTTTGCGGCGAATGACTTCTGGCATGATGGACACTACAGATTTGAGGGGAACGAGTGGTCCGCATTAGATATGGCGGAATATTGTATCAAGATCGCTCGGGAGTTTCCGGTCGTCTCTGTGGAAGATCCGCTGGCAGAAGATGATTGGTCAGGATGGGTCGCATTGACGAAAGAGACAAATAATGTTTCTTTACAAACTATTGGGGATGATATTTTCGTAACCAACGTGAATATTTTCTCCAAAGGAATTGAGCGAGGCGTTGCCAACGGAATTTTAATCAAACCGAATCAAATCGGTACGGTTAGTGAAACATTATCGGCTATTCGCATGGCAGAAACGGTGCAATATAGGACAGTGATGTCTCATCGCTCAGGAGAAACTGACGACTCATTTATCTCGGATTTGGCCGTTGCGACGCATATTGGTCAGATGAAGTCTGGTGCTCCTGCGCGGGGGGAACGTGTCGCAAAATACAATCAGTTAATGAGGCTGCAAGAATTCATGCCGCAAATAAGCATGGCGAAGCGTCTCTACAACGTTTGAGATAGTTATTTTTGGCACGAGACGGCTGATGGTTTCTGCATGGGAAGGGAACATAGGACCATCAGCTTTTCTTACCCTATAAACTGTCACTTATTCGCTTCAAGGCGCTGGGATTTATGATGTGAATGCCTTTCTTGCCTTCTAGTGAAATAATCCCCTGTGCCTCTAACGACGCCAGCTTTCGGCTTACTGTTTCTGGTGCCACACCAATCATGCCAGCTAAATCCTTCTTGGCGATGGGCAGGTGATGCGTGCCAACGTCCGCTATTCTTGCGAAATAGAGTAGGAGAATCTTCGCGAGCCGGCGTTCAGCATCCATCAAACTCATCGATCCAATCCATTCATCTGCGTCACGCAGCCGTTCACTCATCGCCGCTAGAAACCTATATGCCATTTCGGAGTTTGTACTTAAAATGGCTTTCAAGTCGTGTCGATAGATTCGGCAGACCACAGACGTCTCAACAGCCTCTGCATTGCCATAATGCAAGCCTTCCTTGAACAGAGCAAATAATCCGCCAAAATCGCCTGGAAAAAGAAAGCGTAAAATATGTTCTTTGCCAGCATTCGATAGCGTCGTAACTTTCAGAACACCTTCGTGAATAACATACAATGCATCGGATAGCTCACCTTCACGAAAGACGAACTCACCTTTTTTGTACCCTTGGGAATAGATAGCTTGGTTTAAAAGGGCGGTCTCTTGTTCAGACAGTCCGGTGAAAATGGGAACATGAAAAACGCAAGAACTATGCCCATTTGAGTCATGACAGTGCATACTGGCGTGCCCCCTTCTAAGGCAATTCTACTCAAAAGAACCCCCGTGTTCCGTTACCTTCGTCACACATCTCGAGATCCTCGCACCCCATCTAACTTGATCTACATCAAGGTAAACCACTTCCAGCCATGCTATCTTTCTTAGTAGTTAAAAAGCTTTCGCAAGTTAGGTGGCGATCAAGTATGTGTACACGGGATGAATTTTTAGCGATCGTAACAAAAGAAGAGTCGATTCAGTTTCACGCGATTGACGATGACTATTGGTTGTATGCCAGTTCGGATGGCTATGGATGGATGCTTGAAATCATCGATGCTGGCATGGTCTGTCTTGCTCAAGACTTGGATGAGGCCATGGATTGTGTTGAAGATATTGGCGGTTTTGATAATGTGGAGATTATAGATACTACATCAAGCGAGGGAGATTGCCATGAATAACAGTCAAGAAGCAACGAAAGTGCTGCTGATCTCTCTGATCGGTTTGCTTATCACGGCTATTATTCAGGGGATAATCGTGGTGCTGTCTGGAAGTGTGGGGCTTTTAGCCGATACCATTCATAATTTTGGCGATGCGTTCACGTCCATCCCTTTATGGGTTGCCTTTTCGCTAAGTCGTCGCCTGCCGACCAAGCGGTTCCCCTATGGGTTAGGGCGTAGTGAGGATCTAGCGGGATTGTTCATACTTGTTGTTATATCGGCCAGCGCGATTGCTGTAGGCTTTGCGTCGATCATAAGACTTTTTCATCCCGCTATGCCAACTCATTTGTGGGCAGTGGCTGTGGCTGCATTTGTCGGCTTTTTAGGCAATGAAATCGCGGCGATTTACCGGATACGATTGGGCAAAAAAATGGGAAGTGCCGCCCTTGTCACCGATGGGCGGCACGCACAACTGGACGGGCTGACATCGTTAGCTGTTATCCCGGGGGTAATCGGCGCATGGCTGGGCATACCTTTGTTTGACCCGATTATCGGTATTTTACTCACAGCAATGATCCTTGCCATCACGGTGCAATCTGCAAAACCGATCTTTACGCGTTTATTGGATGGAATAGAACCAGAAACCATCGATCAAATCAGAGAAACTACTTTATCTGTCCAGGGGGTTTGTCAAGCAACCGACATACGGGCTCGCTGGCTAGGGCACACCATCTATGTAAAATTGGACATCGTAATGGACAGTTGCTTTTCCATAACGCAAGGCCATGACATTGTGCAGGCTGTCATTCACCGATTGACACAGGATGTGGCTCACGTTGGACATATTGACGTGCAGATCAGCCCGTGCGCACAACGCCATGGATCACATCCTATCTTGAAGATCGTCTCTGAGTAAATCAATCAGAACTAAAGATATGTCTGTGACTGTACAGTAACTGAACAAAAACGAACACCCATGCAAACATCGCAATCAGGATCATGAACCTCGGTATGGCAAGCAAAAAAGGTAGTCCTAGCGCTTTGGATAATTGAAATGTACCCGTTGTATACATGGCGAGCGGGAATACCATCCCCCATAGCTGAGGATCGTAAGTAAGCGGGTAGCGATGATAGAGATAACGCCAAGTCATTAAAATAAACAATAAAGGGATCCACCAAGTACCCGTGATCCAAAAAAATAGCGTAAATCCTTTTAAAAATGGCATCAATTCAAGCAACATGGGCCACTGCGAAGCATGGAGCATCAAGGTTGATCCAGCCAACGTCGTAATTGCAACAGCACCCATGTTGATCCAGTACGGGGGTGTGAGAGAGGCATATTTGAACTGGAGAAAAGTAAATCGGTAAAAAATCAGCGTAATGATATTTAAATATAGCATCGCACCAAGCAGATACATCGAAAGGCTAAAAAACAGGACAATGTTCTGAGATCCTGCGATATGTGAAGAAATGAGCGTTCCCAGCATGGAAACGGATTGGGTGGCAACAGACGCGATCAACCACGCACCGTTTATGCCAAGAGCCAAAGTCGGCTTTTTTCTGCTTACCGTCACTGCAGTAAAAAACGTATACATGATAACGATCCATAAAAAAATACCAAACAACCAAAGAACAAAAGCAACTTGATACTGTTTTGCCACGATAACCAATTGACTTCCCAGCACACACGTACCTGCAACGAAAGTAAAAAAACCTGGTCCGAGTGTGTGGCTTGTCAAATCTGCCATTATCCTGGGGAAAAACCAGATAAGTCTAACGATAACGAAAGACCACAACAAGAGATAAGCTGCAAGATTAAAAAATAAGAGTGCATGTGGAATGACGGGTATGTCAAGCAAATAGGCTGCCACCGAAAGAGCGCCAGTCGCCATCACCAAAGCAAAATATCCAGGGAAAAGATTTGCTGCTCTCTTCTTTAGCCATTCAAGTACCACTTTAATCCTCACCACCTTACATCAGATTTGTTACAGCAATCAACGATCGAGTATTATTGTATCCGATGGTATGAACTTTCTCTACAAATTTTAAGACAGATCGACTGATTAAGAGTTACGTTTCCAAGCAGGGATGGGTTCAGAAGGATTCAGCGCCAAAAAGCATGGTGACAATGCTTCGTTCCTGAGAAACGTGAGTGGGTATGCCTTGCAATGTACCCATTTCAAGGTTATAATTAAGATAATTACAGAGGCGATGGAGCTCGCCTTCAACCGCGTACACGCTAATGGCTCCTACCTGTCGGAAACGATATGGTAGGAGCCATTGGCGTTTTTTTATAAACGATGGCACGTGAGAGGGGGAGCTTCTGTGCAATTATGGATCAATGTGAGCTTACAGGTAGTTCAAGTGATATTTGTGCTTTTGGTTTCACCACTCATACTCGGTGTATTAAATCGTGCAAAAGAATTCGTTCAGGGAAAAAAGGGGCCGAGTATTTTTCAAATGTACCGGGATTTACGAAAACTGTTCAACAAAGAACGGCTCCTTCCGGTGGATGCAGGTGTGATTTATAGAGTTGCACCATACGTCTATTTTGCATCTCCTTTGATCGTGATCTTGTTGATTCCTGTGCTGACAACATTTCCTTTGTTCATGGCGTTTGCGGGCGACATGATGGCAGGTGGATTTGTTCTTGGGCTTGGCGGGTATTTTTTACTCGTCGGCGCCACGGCGGGAGCCAGTCCTTATGCAGGGATCGGAACCACAAGAGCGCGATTTATTTCGCTGACCGTAGAGCCCGTGTTGCTAGTCGTGCTATTTTGTGTCAGTTTTGCCGCCCACGCCACCATCCCCTACAAAGTCAACCAAGTGTTGTGGACTTTGGGTTGGTCTCCGATTCATATCCTCTTGATTCTATCGTTTTTGGCGATTTTTCTAGCGGAAACTGGTAGAATCCCTGTCGATAATCCATCCTCACAGCGTGAATTCACGATGATTGACCATAATAGAACCTATGATTATTCAGGACCTGATCTAGCTTTGATCGAGTGGGGAGGTGCTATGAAATTCGTTGCTTTGGGCGTTATTTTTCTCAATGTCATCGTATCACCCTGGGGTTTGTCAGCAACAGCCAACGTGTGGGGAATCGTGTTAGCCATGCTTCTGGTGTTTTTGAAGTTCATGGTGCTTGACGGTACGCTGGTTTGGATCGAATCTTCTTTTGGCAAACTGCGATTGCTACGGATTGCAGAATTTATGGCAGCCGCGTTATTAACGGCTATTGCGGCTATCTTGTTTCAAGTCCTTTGATTCTGGGGTGATCAGCGATGGCGACCGTAGTGGTGTGGATTTATGTCATAGCCTTGATGCTGGCTGTATATATCGGGGTCGTCAGAGAAGTACGCCTTGCAATCGGCGCGTATGTACTTCAGACGTTCCTTGTTGCGTGCGCTTATGCTCTGGCTGCGATCAGTTTGAAAGATCAGAGCATTTGGTGGGCAGTCCTAGGGCTCATCGTTTTGCGAATGATTCTGATTCCGTGGCTAATGTATCGTATCGTGCCGCGAGATATGTTTTTGGCGCGCAACAATCACACCCTGATCTCACCGACTTTCGCCATGCTTGTCTATCTACTGTTAACAGCGGTAGGGGTTGGCATCGTTAGCTCGATTCTTGGATTATCTGGGCTGGACATGGGCCTTGCCCTTGCGATTTTACTCGTAGCAATCGGCATCATCGCAATCAGTCATCATGCGCTAAAGCAGATTATGGGGATTCTTAGCGCAGACAATGCGGTGGATTTGCTGGCCTCTCTCACGCTTTCACGAATAGCCTTGATGGCCGATTACATGGTGTTTCTCGAAGTGACGATCGCCGTAGTTCTGTTATCTTTACTCATGGTTAGGCACCGCCGCCACGGGTATAAAGATGTTCGCCACATGAGTGAATTGAAGGGGTGAGAGCGATGTGGCTGTATGCATTTCTTGGTATCCCACTCTTGGGATTGTTGATGAATTTTTTGTTGCCAGTAGATTTACGCAAGTATGTCATTGTGTGGGTGACTGGCAGCAACCTGGTGTTTTTTATCGGGTGGTTCATCGTGTACCACGGCTCTGATCGGTATATTACTTCATCATGGGTGCGCTTCGATCCGTTTTCCGCGTTGATTACAGGCATCACTGTTTTTGTGGGGTTTACGGCTGCCTTATATTCCATGCATTATCTGCAACTTGAGCAGCAGCAATCTACTCCCAATCACGAAAATCATGACAACGAATATCACGTGCTGTTTCTCATTTTTTACTTTGCTCTTGTGGGCGCAGCGCTTTGGAACAATGTGTTTATCACATGGATTTTTATCGAGGCAACCGCACTGGCTTCAGTTTTTCTTGTGGATTTTCACCGTGATCGCCATTCCTCCGAAGCGTCATGGAAGTATCTAATTCTGATGGAGATAGGTGGGATATTGGCGCTCTTTGGAACGATTTTACTTGTTAGTGGAGAGCCCACTGGGGTGTCGACGACAACTTGGAGTGGACTGCTAATTGCGGCACCGCACATTGCCCCGCTGCAATTGAAGATTGGCTTTGCGCTTGTCCTCGCAGGATATGGTGCGAAAGCAGGCCTAGTTCCTTTTAACGCCTGGCTTCCCGATGCGCACAGTCAGGCTCCTTCACCGACTAGCGCCATGCTCAGCGCTATCAAATTGAATACGGCCATGTATGGAATTATCATGACCATGGGTGTTTTAGTGGCTGACCATGAAGCTTTTTATGCACATACTCTTCTGATCATACTGGGTGTGCTCACGGTACTTGTCAGCACCGTGATGACTGTCAGTCAACGCGATTTTAAACGTTTGTTCGCTTATTCAAGTTCTGAAAATATGGGTTTAATCGCAATCGGATTTGCGTTAGGGCCGATCGGAATTTTCGGCGCCTACCTACAGATGATCAATCATTCCTTGATCAAATCGTTGTTATTCTATGAATCAGGGGACCTCATGGCTGCGGCTGGATCCACGCAGATCCGGATGCTACGGGGGTTTGCGCGGGAGTTTCCGTTTGCTGGGGGGATTTTAATTCTCGGATTTTTGGCGATTGCCGGTGCGCCTCCATTTGGGCTGTTCATCAGTGAATTTTCCATTTTATATGCGTTAATACATGAAAAAATCACCTGGCTCGCTGTGCTTATTTTACTTTTCTTGGCGATGTTATTTGCAAATTTTCTGATTTTCGCATTGCAAATGGGATTTGGTCAACCATCTGCTGCCGTGCGAAAGTTTCATTATGTTCATAAAAAGCTTGGATGGGAAGCAATGGTACCCTTTGGATTACATATCGCCTTGACACTGGCCTTTGGTATATTTCTACCGTTGCTGCTCTTGGGGGTGAAGTCATGACGTACGATCGGGCAGTGTGGAATTATGATTGGCAGTCGATGCCGGGTAGTGAACTTGCGATTGCTATTATTCGCGCGCTAAAAAAGCCGGATCATGCACTGCTTTACTATGGGTGGACACCCGCCAGGCACCATGGCGACAACGCAGTACTTATGGCGCTGCTTTGCGATCACTTTGCGCATACAATTCACGGTTATGTTGGTTACATCGATGCAGTAGATACTGAGTTGCCTTCACTCGCAGCCGAATTCCCTTTATTTTCTTGGATGGAACGGGAACTGTCGGAACAATCGGGTATTTTGTTTCGCGGGCATCCTGACCTGCGACCGATTTTGCAGCCGCAGCAACAAGAATTGCAGGGCGTAGCACAGGGAGATGGTGTGTTTCATTTACCGCTTGGCCCGGTGCGGGCCGATGTGGCTGAATCCGGACATTTTTTGTTTGATACGCTGGGCGAACAGATCATGCATATGGAATCTCAACTGTTTTGGAAACACAGGGGAATCGAGCAGTTGGCGATTCACCAAGATATCACCTATGGCCGCTTGCTGGCTGAACGCATTTCGGGCACATCAACCATCGCCCATACGGTGGCTTTTTGCCGTGCCATCGAGCAGGCGCTCGGCATGGTACCGGTGAAGGAAGTGGAGGTGGAAAGAGCATTGTGGGGTGAGTTGGAACGCATGTACAATCATGTTCACGATTTGGCACAGATGGCGGGTGCCGCGGGCATGACAGTCGGGCAAGCGCAACTGACTCGCGTCAAGGAAGAATTGCTGCGACTCAACGCTCATTTGACTGGTACACGTTATCTGCGCAACGTTATTTTTCCGGGAAATTGTTCCAATGTGCATTGGCCGTCCAATAGTTCGTGGGTCCGTCGAGAGCTTGCACAAGCCAATGATCGTGTTACACATTTTGTAAATCTTTTACTGAAGACACCCACTTTTGTTGATCGGTATCAAGGTACAGGGATCTTGCCATTGGCGTGGGTCAAAACGTATGGGGTCGTGGGACCCTCAGCACGCGCATCAGGTTTGCAGACCGATGTGCGCGAACAACTACTGCATGAACTATATGGTCCTCATGAATTTCACATCGCACGACTGAAACATCCTTATGGAGATGCGCTTAGCCGCTTTCAGGTGCGGGTGTTGGAATGGCAAAATTCATTGCAATTGGTTGCACGCTTTCTGGAGGTTCTTGAAAACTCAGCGGGTACTCATCATCTTGCAAAAAAGGTTCGGAGAGAGTCTATGGGACTAGGCGTTGCAGAGTCGCCACGTGGCCGCGTGGTGCATGTGGTGCGCTTGAATGATGACGATCGCATCGAATTTTTCGGTGTGCGATCGGCGTCTGCATGGATTTGGCCTGTGTTTGGTCTTGTGACCGCAAACGGCAATATTCAGACCGATTTTCCAATTATCGATGCAAGTTTTGGCCTTTCGTATGCGGGCAATGACCGGTGAAAGAACCTTAAAGGAGATGGATCGTTATGTTCGGTGCATGGCTGCGATCAGGCGTCGGGAGCAAAAGGGTTACGAGTTCCTATCCCCAGCACAGGGCGATCGATCAGGCAACATGGAGCCAATGGAACGTAGTTCCCCTGATCAAGGGCCCCTGCACCGAGGATGGTTGTGCCGTGTGTGTCGGTGTATGTCCGAGCAGTGCCATTGCGAAAGTGAACTCGCACTTCGTAATCGTGGATACGGGAGCCTGTATTTCTTGTGCACTTTGTATCACAAGTTGCCCGATTGACTTGTTCGTTTGGAACCGCAACGTGGTTTTTGCATCTGTCCGCGCAGATTTGGTTTGCGAAGGAGTGAAGACCGATGCCACATAGAGAAGAAGAACGAGACTGGGAACACCTTGGTGATCTGCAGATGATTTGCAAATTGCGAAAGATTTTTAGCAGCTCACTATATGTTCGCCATATCGATGTGGGTTCGTGCAATGCCTGTGAGTCGGAAGTTTTGTCGTTGTCCAATCCGTATTACAATTTTCATCGATTGGGGATCTTTTTTACAGCCTCTCCTCGTCATGCGGATGTACTGCTGATCACTGGCGCCCTGACGCAGGCGATGAAACCGGTGCTGGTAGCAACATATGAAGCGATGCCACGGCCCCGCATCGTGATCGCCGTGGGTGTGTGTGCGATTCATGGCGGACTTTTTGCACAAAGTCCGCACTTTGCCGGAGCGGTCGATCAGGTGATTCCGGTCGATGTCTGGATACCGGGTTGTCCACCGCATCCTTATGCACTGATCAATGGTCTGGTCAAAGCGATGAAGGGAAGGGGAATGAACGATGATTGACCTGTTTTGGGTGACCGTTCTGTTGCTCATCGCAATTCCTTTGCTGGCTGCAGCAGCATGGAAACAGCTAAAGAGCCGTACCTTTATATGGTATGTATTATCTGCTGTACTGTGTTTGCAAGTGATTTTGGGTGTTCTGGCGATTAGGGTTACGCATCCGGTGAATCTTTTGCAAATGCTAGGATTATTGGGGTTTGGCCGATGGACCTTTGCACTGCTTCCTTTCTCTGGGTGGATCATGGCCATGCTTGCGTTGATCGGACTGATTACCACACTGTATACTGCTCCATTAAAAGAGACGGTTCCAGGCTCCGGCCTTTTGATGGCCACGATCGTAGCAGTACAGTACTTATTTAGCATGTTTCTTGTAGTTTCCCAAAATGCCATCCCATTTTTGATCGCTTGGGAAGGTATGTCTTTGTGCGCCTATGCCTATATCCTGACGGATCATCGCGCGAGAAAAGCGCGTCATGCGGCTTTTGTGACGCTAGCGGTCAGCGAACTTGGTTTTCTCGCTTTAATTCTCGCGTTTATCATGTCCGCATCCCCCACTGGGTCGATGGATTTGTTGTCAATGAGCCAAGTGATCATGCACTTTCCAATAGGGTACCAGGTGACCATATTTTTGTTAGGATTTTTCGGATTTGGTGTAAAAAGCGGGGTGCTACCTGTACAAATGTGGATGCCTCGTGCCTATGAGGTGACGCCCAATCACTTGAGCGCCATTCTAGCTGGCGGTCTATTAAATCTCGGGTTGTTCGGGATCATCACCTTTTACTCGCTTTTCACAACGCTACCGACTGGTTTAGGAGTTTTTCTGATCATCCTCGGATCGCTCGCCGTCTTTTTAGGAGCAATGTACGCTCTCATCGAAACGCGGATTCGTATGATCCTAGCGTTTAGCAGTATTGAAAATGTTGGTTTTATGGTGATCAGTCTAGGCCTTGCCATTGCATTTGCAGCTAGTGGGAATCGATATTTTGCCAGCGTGGCACTCGTGGCGATGATGTTTCAATTGACATCGCATGCCTTGGCGAAAGCGCTGGCCTTTTTAACCACGGGTGGGATTTTTCGACGTTTTGGTATCTTATCGATCGATCAGTTGGGTGGATTATGGAGTCAGGCGAAAGGGTTGGCAAGCGCATTTTTGTTGGCCTGCCTCTCACTGGCAGCGGTCGCGCCGTTCAGTGGTTTTACTGCGGAATGGCTGACCCTGCAATCCATGTTGCAGGTGTATCGCAGTCTGAGTTCGCTTGAACAGTTCTTGGTGGTTCTTGCAGGTGTCTTGACTGCACTGGGAGCAGCCATGTCAATGTCTGCATTTTTACGGCTTTTTGCTCACACAATGACTGGGAAGCTACGACAACCTTTGGTGCTTACCTTGCCTGCAACGTCCTTGGGTGCTTCCGGGGTCCTAGGCGTGACACTATTGTCTATTGTTTTGGCTTGGATCGGCCTGTATCCGACGGGCATTCTACCAGCAATCGGTACGATTGTTACATCCTTGCCGCCTCACATCATGGTTGTGAACGCTATGATACCCAATGTTTTTCCTAATCCTCTGGGGAATCAAACTCTTGTACAACTGGGAGGGGGGTGGTTATCCTTTCTGCCAGCATTGGGATTTGTGATTCAGCCTGCTGCGGGCGTTAGCAGTATTGCTCCAACATATATCTTGTGGTGGTTTTTTTGCTTCATGGCCCTGGCCTTGTTGATCAAAAAGATTTCGCGTCTTCACCGCCACGGTTTTGCTACGCGCTCGGTGGTTGCATGGAATGGTGGCAAACCAATTTCCTCATCGTCATATCAATATACCGCATCCGCTTTCTCCAATCCGCATCGGATGTTTTTTGCAACTCTTTTGCGCTTCAAAGTCAGGCGTACCGTACTCGTGGGTACACCTGATGCGCCCACTGTGATTCACGTCGAGACAAGTGTCAGACCATGGCTGCAATCTGCTATTTATGCCAAATCAATTCGGACATTACGTTCATGGGCCAAACTTTTCTTGCGAGTTCAGCATGGTTACTTATGGGGCTATGTATTTACTGCGCTCGTGGCTGTGCTTTTGATGCTTTGGTCTACAAAAATCATCTAATTAGGAGGAGAATGGTTATGACAGACAAAAAATGGTCTAAAGGTGATGTCGTGGAGGGCAAGGTGAAGAGTCTTGATCATCATGGCGCCTGGGTAGATGTTCAAGGTGAGAAGGTTTTTCTTGCGCTTGCTGAAATCTCGTGGTATGAGATTGAGCATCCTTCCGAAATCATGAGCGTGGGGGAGTTGGTGCTCGTGTCGATCCATGGCAAGGATGCCGCTGGAACGTATCAAGCCTCACTACGGGAAGTTCGTAATGAAATAGATGAGGATTTGATCACCGATGTGGTCGTTGAGATTCCGAAAGGAGGTAGAAACAAGTACGAATTTGATGCTGATCAAGGTGTTTTTCGCTTACGTCGCATTCTCCCGGAATCGATGCATTATCCCTTTGAGTACGGCTTCATTGCGCAAACGCTCGCTGCTGACAGCAATCCTTTGGATGTGATGATTCTGATGACGACGGCCACATTTCCTGGCTGCGTGGTGGAGTGCCGCATCCTTGGCCTTTTGCGCATTCAGGATGCTCGTGGTGCCAATGACAAACTATTGGCCGTAGCGACGACCGATCCAAAATATGAGGGTGTCTACACGCTGTCAGATCTCCGCCAACACACCCTGCGAGAGATTGCACATTTTTTTAGGGCATCGAAGGCACTGGAAATTGGAACTAATAAAATAGAAGGCTGGATGAGGGAGGCGGAAGCGAAAAAGGTGATCCTTAAAGGTAAAGAGCAGTATTTGAAAAATTCCCGGTTATCCTGAAAACATTTACATGGGAGGTTTTAAAATGAAGCCAATCATCGTACTGGGACATAAAAATCCGGATACGGACTCCATCTGTTCAGCAATTGCGTATGCAGAGTTTAAAAATGCAATCGGTGTGTACGCCGAACCTGTTTCACTAGGGGAAGTCAACTTGGAAACGCGCTATGCGTTATCCTACTTTCATGTTCCTGAGCCGAAGATTCTAAAAGCATTGACCCCTGTTGCTACAAAGGCGATTTTGGTCGACCACAATGAAAGACAACAAAGTGCCGAGGATATCGACCAAATAGAAGTGATTGAAGTAATCGACCATCATAGAATTGCCAATTTTCAAACAAGAAATCCACTGTACTACAGAGCGGAACCAGTGGGATGCACAGCGACCATCATTTATAAACTGTTTAAAGAGCATGATCTGCCTATGCAAAAAAACACTGCTGGATTACTAGTTTCTGCCATCATTTCCGATACGCTATTATTAACATCGCCGACTTGCACAAAAGAAGATATCGCAGCTGCACATGAATTAGAAATAATCGCACAAATCAATCTAAATGATTATGGTCTGCAAATGTTGAAAGCTGGAGCAAATGTTCATGATCAATCAGTGGTTGAATTGATTGACCATGATGCAAAAGACTTTACAATGGGCACATCGAAAGTAAGAATATCCCAGATCAATGTGATCGATACAAATGATGTTCTTTTTCGTCAAAAGGAACTAGAAATACAGATGTGGGATATCATTAGGAAGGACAAAATTGATCTCTTTTTATTTGTAGTCACGGACATCATCAAACATGAGTCTATCGTTGTAGCTTTAGGGAATGAATCGCATTTAGTTGAAGAGGCTTTTAACGTTAGTTTGGTAGATCATCGGGCGATCTTGAAAGATGTCGTGTCTAGAAAAAAACAAATTGTCCCCGTTCTTGACAGTCTGATATAAAATTATTTAAGCTGCATAGCTTGAATCAAACAAAACGCACGACAAAATTTGGGTAAAACAAGCCTAGGATACTTAAAAAAGGTAGTTTGACTGTTTGCGCAAAATACTCAGAACCCCATTGCGACATGGTTCCACTGTCTAAAAACATACTATTTTTTTGATTAGGGAATCC
Organism: Caryophanales bacterium; assembly: GCA_027343965.1. Classification (GTDB taxonomy): domain Bacteria; phylum Bacillota; class Bacilli; order Alicyclobacillales; family SLC66; genus JAKACU01. Next base: position 17,754 of record DAHWJX010000102.1, read on the forward strand.
AGCGCGGTAAGAAAGTTCCTTTATTTCCCCGGAAGGTGGGACATAAACCGTCTTCCACGTGTCTAGAACAGCCTGATTGGTCTCTACGTGACCACTAAGGTATTTGAATTGTTGAAAGTTCGTGGTGTTGTCAACGTCAAACGTAAATCCGCTATCAGTTACTGGGTGCAACGTATGATACCAAGCAAACATTTTCACAGCTATAGCCCCCGCTCGCAGTGCTTGTGGGTTCCAACTCGGATACCATTCATTGGGTAGAACATCTTCACAATATTCTTGAAAACCAATCGTCTGCACGTAAAGAATCGGCCCAAAAGGATTGTTGTATTCGCGAATGGCAACACGAATAACTGAAGGATATGCCGTATTAGCAATCGTGTTGCCTTGAGCATGAGCTAATGAAGGCATCATAAATAGAATTTGTGAAGCAAGCGCAATCTCTGCACTGATTATCTTTAATCCTTTCTTCATTTTTTCTCAGCTCCTGATTTTTGGGATGGCCCCCAAGGAGCATAACTAAAATCACCAGGAATTGGTGCTTGGCGTTGTAAGCCCACTTGCTGTGCATAACGCGATACAAACTGTTGTAATTCCTGATGATAGATAAGCCCTAGTGAAGCGTAAGGTTGGTTTCTAGCATTAGGCATAACTGGCTGCATAACAATCGGTTGAACCGTATGTTCTGTTATTGGCACAACAAAGACGACTTGTTCATTGTAACCATTGGCAAAGGCAATCGCCGTGACGATGCCTTTCGTCGAAAACTTTTCGTTCCACTGAACCTGGAAAAAGGGTACAGCAGCTGTCCAAATACCAGAAGAATTGGTGAGACCCGTTGTGACCACTTTACCATCATGGTTTATGACGACAATGCGTGCTCCACTAACGACCGTGGATTTAATGGAACCAACGCGAAATTCAATCAATCCTTGTTTGGCCACGGTTGTTTGTTCAGATATAGATGAAGCATAGACGGACGGTTGCAAACACTGGGTAAAGGAGCAAAAGGTAACTATACAAGTTCCGAAAACTTTAGCAAACGCATTCATGAGCAGTCTCCTCAAAGAAGAAATATTCTTATGTGAGGTTGCCCTAAACCGATCGGATTATGCACAAAATGACCCACACAGGATTAACTCATGGTTGTCGTCAAGTGATACGGTGCATTAGGCCATATCGACCTCTATTTGCCCATCGTGACAACGTACCGGAAATGTTTCTATTGGAGATATGCAAGGCATGCGCGTCGCTTTACCCGTCTTGATGTTAAAAGCGCCACCATGACACTTACAGATGATTTCTTGACGGTCAATTTCTCCATCTTGTGAGAGAGAACAATCTTGGTGTGTGCAAATGTCGGATGTGGCGTAAAAACCGTCATCTAAGTGGTAGATGGTGATCTCCACATCATCCACGACAAAGTATTTGAATTCTTGTACGGGTACATCAGATTCATGCGCAATAGGCATCCAAGCCATCATAATCATCCTTTATTCCATCATAATGGTCCATCATGTACAATAATACTCGAGCTCGGATGCTCGGACAATTCTGTAAAAAATGATTGGAGTGATAGTGTGCCTAAGAATCTGCACAAGAACACGGAAGAGAGAATTGAACGAATCCTTCATGGATATGAGGAACAAGTACTTGATCACATTAACCAAGAGTATACACGTCACACGCGAAAATCTGATCGTCTTGCTGATAAAATTGCGCAATTTGGAGGTAGTTGGCGCTTTATTACCATTTTTGGTTCTTTCTTGGTTGTGTGGATGGTATGGAATAGTCTTTCGCCAATACGGTTTGACCAATATCCGTTCATTTTATTAAATCTGGTCCTGTCTTTTACAGCCGCATTTCAAGCACCTATTATTATGATGAGTCAAAACAGACAAGCAGCGAGGGACAAACAAGAAACCTTGGTGGATTTTGCAGTAAATTTTAAGGCGGAGCAAGAAATTGACGACATGCAGGGACACTTGCACCGGGTAGAAGCTTCCATGGAAAAAATGATCAACATGCAAAAAAATGTTCAACAACAGTTAGTTGAATTACGTGAACAGATTCGTGACATGAACGCGTAGCTTGTCGAAACACCGAGGGTTTCACCCACTGTTTTGCTTTGACGGATTGACGGGCGATTGTTTCGGCGCAAAGCTACGCTCCGGAAATGTATATACTTCCCGCTACGCGGTTCGCTTTATGGCCTGTGGGTTAATGTAGGTGATACTAGATAAATAAGGTGATTTGTAAAGCGTGTGGGTTTGCCCATAATTGTGTAACGGGAACCTGAATTCCGGGCTCCTCTGAAAATTCCACAGACAATTCCCTTTGGGAAAACGCAGCACGAATTTCAAGAATTTCGCGCTCCGACAGTCCGTTGAATTCGATGCTTCGGCCCATTCCTGGTAATGATATGGGATTGAGTAAGTTTTTAGAAACCACAACGACCTTCATCGTGTATCGTCCCTTCATCATGCTGATGGTCATACTCTAACGCACATCGCATGGACTTAGTGTGAGCCATATCACGACCTAACGCCTGCAGGTTCGTCATGATTTTGCTCATCTGCTCTCAAGCGTAGCTCTTGACGAACAACACATTATTGCCATATTATTGACTTCAGTCTAAAGAAAATCTATACTAAAACCAATTAAATCGCGATGGAGCTCGTGTGATACCCAATGTTCGGGATGATAGCCCCTACAAGTCGCCTCTGCATAATGTCAGAGGTTTCCTTGTTGGGGTTATTTTTGTGGAGTGCAGTCTAATGATTTGATCAAGATTGAAGGAGTGAATGTGATTAGATGAGACAGGAGGGTCGCTTTCATGATCTTTTCCAGTATATTATTCCCAAACGGTAGTGTAGGGTCGCCAAGGGAGTCATTTGAATCGCCCGCCTGTTTTCTCGACCTCAATCTTGATCAGGTAATCGATGCCATCACAATTGGCAAACAAGAGTACAACTTGAAATCATTCTTTTTTAATTCGCTGAGGGATATTGATGTGATTCAGTATCGTCATGGTGTTATGCAGGATTTGGAAAATCCAACTCTGATGGAGTGTATCAAGACATTTGCGCAGAATATGCATACCATGCGTGAACATCTTGCCATGGCACAAAAGCTTCATAATAAATACCAGAAAGAACGTTGGTTTCTGGATACAGTGGCTCTTTACTGCGAGTACGTTCAGGGTTTGGCACAAGGTTTGGCCATATCCCATTGCACATCGCACGGATTTTTGGCTTTTCGAGAATATGTTGATGCCTATGAAAAGTCAGATCAATTTGTCAAACTGCTGGCTGAGACAAAGAATGTGCAAGCAATTCTTGACCAAGTACACTATTGTTTGGAGATAAAGGGAAACACGATCAGAGTTCGGAAATATGATTCCGAAGTGGACTATGCAAAGGATGTAAACGATACGTTTGCAAAATTCAGACAAGACCACGGTAAGAACTACAGCGTACAGTTTTCTCTAAGCTCAGAAATGAATCATGTTGAAGAGGAAATTCTCGCTTTGGTGGTTCGGTTATATCCTGATACTTTTCTCATTCTGGATCACTATTGTCTGCAATACAGAGATTATCTGGATGAAGTTTTACGCGTGTTTGATCGTGAAGTCCAATTTTACGTCGCCTATCTGGACTATATCGCCATGTTCAAGAGAAAAGGGTTGAATTTTTGCTATCCACAAATTTCCGATCAAAACAAGGAAGTTTATGTTGACGAAGGATTTGATGTAGCCCTAGCTAAAAAACTTATGAACGAAAACGAGTCGATCGTTTGCAACGACTTTTCCTTGCGGGATCAGGAACGCATTTTGGTAATATCGGGTCCAAATCAAGGTGGTAAAACAACATTTGCACGGATGTTTGGCCAGTTGCATTATCTGGCAAGCCTAGGATGTCCTGTCCCTGGCAAAAAGGCCCGACTTTTTTTGTTTGATCAGTTATTTACGCATTTTGAAAAGGAGGAAAATGTCAAGGAGTATCACGGAAGATTGGAGGATGATTTGATACGCATTCACGGTATCCTTCTTCAGGCTACACCTAACAGCATCATTATCATGAATGAAATTTTCACCTCCACAACGTTACAAGACGCCATTTTGCTGAGTAAAAAGATCATGGATAAAATTATACAATTGGACTTGCTGTGCATTTGTGTAACATTTATTGACGAATTGGTTTTGTTAAGCCAAAGTATTGTGAGCATGATCAGCACAATCGTTTTTGAAAATCCTGACTTGCGTACCTTTAAAGTGGTGAGAAGACCTGCTAATGGACGATCCTATGCGATGTCGATCGCTGAAAAATACCGGCTCACCTATGGTTCATTAAAGGAGCGTATCCAGCGATGAATGTTTTTCTGATGCATCGGGATCATGATTTTGACCTCGATAAAGTACACCCGTCTAATGAATCGGAACTGATACAGGATCTGCAACTCGACACGTTGTTTAATGCGATGGCACGCGATGATATGTTTTTATTAGACATTGCAAAGCATGCTGTTTTGGTGGGGTTAACGGATATCGATTCCATACTCTATCGACAATCCATTCTTCAGGACTGTCTCAAAAATGACTCGATCATTCAAACCATGTATAACATCGCCGTAGAGTCTATAGCCAATGAGAAGAAAAATCGGGACATCTTTCGAGAACATCCTGATGCAAGACTCCATCGTTCCATCGAAGTCATGCAAATGTTTGTGGGGATGATGAAGAAGCTTAGGAGCATTGCTGATGAACATGTCCATCAATTTTTATCGCAAGGATTTGCCCGTTTTTTTACCATGCTTGGTAAGGAACTTACAGATGATTATTTCTCACGCATCGAAAATCATCTAAACGAATTGAAGTTTCACAACGGGATGTTGATCAGCGTGCAATTGGGCGTGGGGAATCAGGGTAGCAATCATATACTTCTCAAACATCCACCAAAGAAACACAATTGGATGGATCAGATCTTTATGAACAAGCGTCCCGTTTATGTGTTATCGATCAGTGATCGTGATGAGAGTGGCATTAGCGCGTTGACAGACTTAAAAGACAAGGGTATCAATCTGGTTGCTAATGCTCTAGCTCAAGCGGTTGATCATATTCTTAGCTTCTTTATCACGTTACGCACGGAGTTGGCTTTTTATGTAGGATGTTTAAATTTGTATGAGCAGCTTATGATCAAGGGTGAACCAACGTGTTTTCCTGTGCCATATGCGCTTAACGAACGGCGCGAAAGCAGCCTTGGGCTGTACGACATCTGTTTAGCTTTAAGTATGGAACAAAGGGTTGTGGGCAACGATGTGTTTGCGGACAACATGGATTTTGTGATCATAACAGGTGCTAATCAGGGGGGGAAATCCACATTTTTGCGCAGTATAGGATCATCTCAATTGATGATGCAATCCGGTTTGTTTGTACCGGCGACGTCTTTTTCAGCCAATATCTGCAACGCACTTTTCACACATTTTCAGCGCAAAGAGGATATTGTGATGAACAGTGGGAAACTTGATGAGGAACTTAACAGAATGAGCGACATTGCAGATCATATCACATCTAACTGCATGATACTATTTAACGAATCTTTTGCTGCAACCAACGAGCGCGAAGGCTCAGAAATTGCAGGACAGATAAGCCGTGCTTTGGTTGAAAAGCAGATCAAGGTATTTTTTGTTACCCATTTCTATGAGTTTGCTCGTGGTTTCTACGATGAGAAGATGAAAAATACGATGTACTTGCGCGCGCAAAGGCAAATGGATGGAGAACGTACGTTTAAATTGATTGAGGGTGAGCCGTTGCAAACCAGTTACGGAGATGATTTGTATCGCAAGATCTTTAACTCGAACTAGCGGCCCAAGTCGATGTGTTGTTTGGACAAGTCCTGCATGTTACCATGTCAAATGGGTGCAAGTACAAGGTGGCGAACGTATGGAAGTGACAAAAAGGAATTCTAAGTGGTATCGGCGCTTTACACAATATGGTGCTGTGGCAGTAGGCGGTGTAGTAGGTGCTTTGTTGCGTGAAACAATCGAGATGATCACGCCGGCGTCATATGGGTTTCCTGTTGCTACGTTGCTAATCAATTGGTCGGGAAGTTTTGCTTTAGCGTGGTTTTATACGATTACCATCTGGCGATTTAAAGTCCCTCAGTGGCTAAGAGCTGGTATCGGTACTGGTGTTATCGGCGCTTATACTACATTTTCCACGTTTGCAGTTGAAACCAATTCACTGTTATTGAAGGGGCAAATCATGATGGCTGGACTTTATATTACCTTGAGCGTGATTGGTGGCTTTTTTCTTGCCGTATTGGCTAGCCGATTAGCTGGTGAACAAAAAGAATCGCTGCAAGAAGGCGAATCAAGTCGTAATCGGATGGTTGATCATTTTGGAATGAAGGATGGAGAGAGTTTCGTTGATTGAATGGGCTGGTGTGGCTTTTGGCGGAATGATCGGCGCATGTATCAGGTTTTTCATCACAAATCGCATCAACGCTAGGTGGCGTAAAAACTTTCCTCTTGCCACTTTTTTGATCAATATTACAGGCGCATTTTTGCTTGGTTTTATCTATACCACCGCACGACCCAACAATCTGTTGGACTACTGGCTGCGAAGCGGCGTAGGTATTGGGTTCATTGGGGCATACACAACATTTTCAACATGGATGTATGAAAGTGTTACGTTGCGGGATCGCAGGGCCATGACAACCTTGTTTGTCTATATAATCACAAGCCTTGGTATGGGACTTCTGGGCGCTTGGATTGGGCAGAGTATTTAAAATCCATGGCCATTTCATCATAATTCACAAATAGAAATTCGTAAAAGGGAGACTCGAATGCCCGATAAGCATTGGTCTAAAGGCGACGTCCTTCAAGGAACGATAAGCAGTCTTGATCAGCAAGGAGCATGGGTGGATGTGCAGGGTGAAATGGTTTTCTTACCCCTTGCTGAAATCTCATGGTTTGAGATTGAGCACCCATCCGAAAACTTGCGTACAGGTCAGTCGGTTTTATTGTCTGTTTTTTCCAAAGGCGCCAAGGGAATCTATGAAGGTGCTCTTCGTGAGGTGCGTAATGACGAAATTGGGCCGTAGTGTGTGAAAGTATGTCAACAGCGATACAGGTAGATCTGACATCCCGTCATTCCGTACAATCTTTCATGAATCCCATAGAAGCAGATGTCGTCATTTGGAGTGCTAAGCATACACAACGGCATTACCAAAAAGTGATATTAATCCGTTTCAATGTCTAGCTGACAATAAAGAGTCTGGATATCGCAAGTAACATGACTGCAAAAAGCATAATTGCGGGAGGTGTGATCATAAGAACCGCTGCTGTTAGACGCAATTATTGGACATCATCAATACTACAAAGTCTTGCATTTATTGTCGGTATTGCTCTACTTGTATTTCGCAGAATTCAGCATCAGGGACCAAGTTTGTTTGATGCAGGACTGGCTTTTGTGATTGTGTACGATGCGTTCTTACTATGGAGAACTTTGTTCCCCTTCAGCGTTTCCATTGAGGACGGACAAGTCTTATTTCGTGGTAAAAACCTTAAACCTACTGTCAAATGTTGATCCGTTGTTCGCGTGGAGTCTAGGAATCTCACAGTCAGGTTCAATCCTCTGATAATGGTTAACCTTGAGGGGCAACCCGAATTAATTGATGATATTGAACGGTCTTTTCTAACAATTAAGCGCAAAGCATAATAAGATAGCCTTTCGGCATTGAGATATGTCTAAATAGGTGAACATAGTAATTATTCAAGATTATTACTGGAAAAAGGACGCGGGCGGAAACAGGGTGAATCACTTGTGCAGGCGGGTGCGAGTACCCTGACGTTTCGGGCATCGTCAGAGGAGAGATAAACACATGGGATCTATGGATCTAGGACCTGTCTATCTGGATGCTGTCTTGGTTAATTTTCAAAATATGAAGAAAACTGCTGAGCGAGCGATGGAGCCACTGAGCCTGGAGAAACTGCATTGGACACCTGATGAACAGTCTAACAGCATCGCATGCATCGTGAAACACATGGCTGGCAACATGATGTCAAGATGGACGGACTTTCTCACAACGGACGGCGAAAAACCGACCCGCAATCGGGATGGAGAGTTTGAAGGTGGATATACATCCCGTGAAGAGATGATGGCGGCTTGGGAAGCGGGATGGGAGAAGCTGTTTGAGGCGGCTGCTGCTCTTGAAGCGGATGATTTGGTGAAGACCGTGACTATCCGTTCAGAACCGCACTCCGTAGTCCAAGCAATTGAGCGGCAAGTGTATCACCTATCATACCATACGGGTCAGATCGTCTACCTGGCCAAACAAATTCGGGGGGCAGATTGGGAGACGCTGACGATTCCTCGTCGCAAGTCAAAAGAGTATCTGATGAGTTTGGAGAATCGATTTGGCAAACAGGGGAAATAGGCGTTGTTCGTTGCACCGGGCAAACGTGCGAAGTGTTTTATCTCCCTGACTGCTCCGAGCCCAACACAGCAGGGGGAAACGCATCCCTACGCACCACCTCAGTGGCATATTCCAGAGTTTTGTAAGACCCTCTCTACTAGCACCATGCTGTTGTGCAATCAACCGGAAACTATCATCAACATCGTACAAGAAAATATTTTCCGTCATCGCAAGGTCCTTCGACAACTAAGAAATCGTCGAGTCCTCTCTTTTTAGCACTAAGGGCCAAAAGTGCATCGTCAGTTGCTTTACGGAAGTGCAATTCGTGACATGATCAAATTGAAGGTTGTACAAATGGAACCTAGGAAGTTTACATCGGAGTTTAAACGTCAAGTGGTGGAGCAAGCAATCGCCTCAGGTAATTACAGCATGTCACCCAGCAGGAACACGCGCAGTTGGTGACGGACTATCGGAAAATCGATCTTGAAAATGGGCAATTGAAAAAGCTATTGGGTGAAAAAGATTTAGAAATCGTGATACTTCGGGACCTCGTAAAAAAAACCAACCCTCACTTGCAGAAAAGGTAGCCATTGCGCACCAGTGGATCACAGCTGGGTATCACGCAACGCTCGTGCTACGCATTGTGGGGGTATCACGATCCACGTATTACTATTAGCAATCCCATGAACTGCGGCATCATACAATCGATTTCAGGATACTCGCTGACAAAGGCGCAGCGCAAAATCACCTAAAAATAAATAACGTTTATAATTTTATATTTTTATACTCTAAAAATAAATTACATTATTTCAATAAAATCAAAGAATGTAAAATAACCAATAATTTTATATCTTGATCAGGAACAATTATAAAAATATTTACTTTTTAGCGTGCCACCATATTATATTTTAGAATGTCAGAGTGTAAAGACAATGAAACACAACAGCATTGTGTTTCATTGGTCAAA
>DAHWJX010000132.1:0-8080 GCA_027343965.1 Caryophanales bacterium
ACAATAGAAAGAAAAGGTTTATTCACCATCTATCTCCTGCTTTCAAATATTTTGAAAGTAACTATCCCATCGTACAACATCGCATATCTAATGTCTACTATATTCATACTTCCTGCTCGATACTAGCTTCCCTCTACACTACATACAGAGGGTAATACCACGAACCAGAAGCCATCGTAGATAGCATCACTCTGCTACCAGTTCTACAACGATCAAGCCTCTGCTCATTGCAGCGGCTTTTTCTATTCCCAAAACCCTACTTTCTGCAGACACTCTCCTGTTCGATTATGCTAGTCCAAAAGGGAGATGATCGTATCATGGGAGACGCAAAAGCGACTAACGGGCAATATAAGCAGTTAGTGGAACAGTTAGTGGATGTTGATAAGCTGAACAATAGCTGCGATGGGACAGTAAACCGCATCGTTGATGGCGAGTTAACGATGGTTGATGGTGAGTTAAATATGAACGAAGAGACGGAAAATGTTTTATCAGGCGCACGCGATGATATAAACAATTTATTTTCGCACAACGAAGTCGTTGATACCATGATCGATGCACTAAAGAATTACAACAAAGACGACGAAGAAATATCTGCGTTCCTTGCATTGACAAAAAGCATTGCTATCAAAGAACATGGATCAATCGAAGCAACTATTTCCGCACTTGAAAAGCAAGCGACTATTAGCGCTAATCTGTATAGATACTTCAAAGCGTGTGAAGAAGCAGGGATATTCTCATGATCCCACGCATGGGCGATTTATTACTTTTTGAATCCGACTATCATAACGGCGCTTTATCCTCAGCAGAGGATGCACTAGTCGCACTTGGTGAACGCATCGAGCATCCACGCGCTAAACAGATCTTCGTCCATATCGGAATCATGGTGGGAGATCATACATTCGCGCAAGAGGACGGAACGGCGCGTAAGACAGATCTTAGCGAGATAAAGCCGACACAGCGCGTATATGTAAAGCGGCTTGGGTTAACAGAGGAGCAACGCTTTCGCATCCCCGCAGCAGCTGCAAAGTATTATGGTGAAAAGTACGACTGGGGACTGGACGTCTCGCTCGGCATTCGCTATCTAAGCAACGGCATCTTTCGCGGCATTGAGGATATGACACACAGTCTTATATGCTTGCCGCGATCTCACTTTTCCTATGCAAGCCACGACACGCTGATCTGCTCAACGTTTGTGCGTAAGGTGCTTGTGGAAGCTCATTATCCAGTTAAGAAGCGCTATCCATCGCCTGAGTATTTTGCATTGTTGCCAGGTCAAATGGAGCCTATGACTACTAAAGAGGTGTCGCCATGAATCAGAAGGAAGGCGAAATTCACGCGCTCTGTGATCTGATCTACAACGATCAATCGCAATTTCTACTTGAAATTGGAAATGAAAAAGGCGACACATTGAGTTTCATATCACAGTATGCTTCTCCAACCGCAACACTCATTGGTATTGATATCAATCCTGTTCCCATTCCTAAGCTTGCTACAGACATGCAAAAAGTATATTTGATCCAAGGTGATTCGCACCAATTAGAAACACTCCAGGCGGTTAAAGGAGTATTAAAGGGAAACTATTTAGATTTTTTATTCATCGACGGAGATCACTTTGGAGCCTATCGAGACTATAAAATGTATGGTTCTTTAGTCCGTCCAGGAGGTATTATTGCCTTTCACGATATCGTTTCTGGCAATCTGAAAAACGTGGGTACAGTACCAAGTGATTGGGTCAGTGTAAAGCAAGGCAAAGATACACTCGAAATTGTAGATGATTGGAAACAAGGCGGCTGGGGGATTGGGGTCATCCGTGTATGATTCTCTTTCGCGGATACAGCCAAGATCCTAGACACGAACACAGGCAACGAGAGACGCGTGAACGGTTGGAGGAGTTGAAACCACTCTTAGATCGTAGAGGATGGACAATCATAGATCGCCCGCTAGGCACAGCATTAGGCGAAGATGGTCTAAGCGATTATGAGCGTTCGATTGTAGAATTGTGGGGCGAGGAAGATTTAGTGATCCTCGAACATGATCTTGTACCTACATTAGATATGATGATCGCGCTTGAACCTGATACTCATCTAATCTGTGCTCAAGCTTATAATCTTTATCTTGACGGAGACAAACTATCGACCATCGATCTTGCTTATCACATGATGCAACAAATGGATGATGAAAACCGCAAAAAAGCAGAGGATCACGGGATATGCGTGCAAGCCTATTACCTTTGGCACGCGGCGTATAAACCTGATATTCACGCGAAAAACCGCTACATCCCTGCCATTGCTCATCGCGTAGTAGAAGAGGAACCGAACAAGCATAGGTGGGCAATAGAGGGTGAAGAGTGGGCGGATTATTACGGGCTGGGCTTGACTCGCTTCTCGAAGGAGTTCATGAAAAATCATCCTCCAGATTGGGAATGTGGCGGTTGGCAAGACCTTGATACAAGGATCAGCAAATGGACGCATAGTCTAGGGATCAAGGCACATATTCACTATCCGATCTGTAAGCACAATCATATTGGAAACGATCCGATTATCCGCTAGTTTATGCAGTCTACCATTTATCGTGGTAGACTTTTTTCGTGAGGTGATCAGAGTGGACAATTCGGAAAAAGTCCTAGTAGCAGTTAGCGTAGCCGCTATTGGTGGAGCGGGCGCATACCTATATTTTAAGCGAAAGAAAAGCAGTGTATCTTCTCCAAATACGAGCAGCGCTTATTCACTATCGGGATCTCCTAGTTCGTCAGGTTCTAGTTCTTATGTCGCGCCAACGTCGGCATCCACGTCGTCAACAACCAGCAACGCTTCGGCGACAACGATAAATTGGACGCAAATAGGATATAATTACACAAATTGGACTTCCCCATCCATTTACCTACCTAGTGCTTACAATAACTCAAGTGAAATGGTCCTTGGTCCTGGATCCGGGAACCAACCCAATGGAGTGTATTATCTTGTTTCTTATTTCACGTCCTCATCGGGCACAGCGAATCTATCGTTTATGGCTGACGACGGAGCTGTTGTCTATCTGGACGGTAATAAAATAGCTGCTTCTTATGGTTGTTCTATTTGTTCCGGGGTACCAGTCACGGCAAATTTTTCACTTACATCTGGCACTCATTTGCTTGCAGTTGAAGTCGCAAATAATGCCGGGGCTTTTGGAGGATCAGGGTATGTTACTTACGGCAGCGGAACGCCAAATCCTACGGCACTTCGCTTATCTCTAACTCAAGGTTCGAATATACTTTTATCGACAGATGTAGTAGGAATTTGGAAAATGCTTGCCTACCCTTCGACTTTGTTATCGCCTAATCCAATGAAGTATCTAGGTACAATTCCAAAACCATCAAATTCAGCCGCGACCACGAGCGCCGCAAGTTCAGGAAGTGTTGCAGCATCCACGTCGTCAACAACCAGCAATTCATACGACCAGCAAATAAGTAATCAAATAGCTACTAATCAGATCGCCAAAGATACTAGTTCGACTCAATTTAAAAACATGACAAATTCACAGCAAGCTGCATTCGAACGGCAAGTGCAATTAAGCACTAACGAAGCAGGACAAGCGCAATCCAGCTCTTCCGCCATAAGTGCGAATTTGCAGATCGCGGCACAAGATGCGCAACAAGTAGCGAACAATGGGCAATATGGCTCAATTGCCGACGGACAAACCGTACTGAGTAGCCAGAACGGGAAAGCCTATTACATCACCAATCACAACGGAGTGTACTACAAGTCTCTTGTCCCAAGTGCGATTAGTCCAGGATCTTCAACTGTAAATATCACCACTAGTTCTTATGACGCACCAACGTCAACGAATTCCGCAGCTACTTATACGACGCCAACGTCTTATCACACTAGTTCTTATGTCGCGCCAACGTCGGCATCCACGTCGTCAACAACCAGCAACGCTTCGGCGACTATTTCTGGTTCTAGCTTATATAGCGGTACAACTTCCGAATTTCAAAAGTATTTACAGTATCGAAATTCTGGTGGAACAGAGGGATTTTATAACTTTTCCCATTAAGGGGTGATTTCGTTGACTTATCCAATCATGCAAGAACCTACGCAAGAACAGCTAGAAGCACTATCTGCACAAGCGGATCAAATGCAACCTATCGAAGTCGGAGCTTTAGCTGATACGGCTATCTTATCTACTTGGCATCCTCCTGTTAGGAATCAGCTTAATGAAGGAGCATGCACAGGAGAAGCAACGGTTACACTCATGGGATGGCATATTCTGCGCTACAAGCTGTTGCCAACATTTTTAATGGGATCTCCTCAAGCGAACTATGCGTGGTCGCGGATACAACAAGACGACCTCACGTTAGATAATGGCAGCAGTATACCTGTAGCGCTTCAACAGACCGTCGATCACGGGATGGCTCCTGAGTGGACGGATATCTACGGAACGGCAACAGAATTCCTTGCGCCAAGCGCAGAAGCGGAGAAATTAGCCGCGTACATCAAAGCAACAGGAGTAACCACTTTGCCTGTCGGAGTAGGAAGAAATAACGCAGATCTCATCGCGAATGCAATTTCAACTGTAGGGACTCCTGTCAGTGTCGGCATCTTGATCAACGAGCAACTATACAATCCGATAGATGGCATTGCACGATTCGCGGGCGTTAATCGTATGCCAGGAGCGCATAATATCGTTGCTATGGACTACCGTCCAGATCCAGCACTTCCAGGCAAGAGACTCTTCAACTGCCAAAACAGTTGGGGTACAGCTTACGGAAATAACGGTTTCGTGGAGTTAGACGAGGACTATATCAATGAGCTGTGCTTCCAGGCAGGATATGTCGAAATGGATACAACACCTATCGACTATCCTGTGCCGATTATCCCTTGGTGGGACGGTCAGATCCAGTCCGTTGAAGTGTCGAACACGGTCGTGATGAACGTCGGGACTGACTTGTTGATCCACGTAACACTCTCTAATCCACTTGATCTGCAACATTATAGCGTGGTTTATGGAGCGTGGGATGGGTCAAAATGGAACGATGTGATTTTATCGACTACGAACGGGATCGACTTTACAGGCCATTTCACAGTTGACAAAGCGGGGACATACTCCTATCAAGCGCGGGTATATTACGGGCACAATCACATCCCGAACGGAACGGGCGTTTCTACCGCTTTTTTAGCTTTAGCACAAGCGCAGGGACCAGTCTGGAAAGGTGAATTGCCTAGCCCAGCGCCTGCGATTAATAAGCAAGTTGTCTACAGTGTGGTTACTGGCGAATTTCATTTCTTATCGTCCGCACAGGCAGTAGTAACATTTTGCGAGCAAAAGGGCTGGCATGCACAAATAAAGGAAATTCAAGTCTAGCAATCTCCTGTATTCAGCGAAAAATAGCGGTCTGTGCTAGAGTTTTCTTAACTAGTACAGACCTTTTTGTGTTCGGGGGTAGATCAAATGGCGGAGGACTCGCTGAGTGATGTGTATAAAAAGTTCGATCGTTTGACTGAGGAATTAACAGCCACGCGAATCGAACTAGCTAAAACGCAGACGATGATACGAGATTACAATGGACTGCGCGAAAAGCAACAAGGCCACGACGATCGAATCACAGCTCTTGAAGGAACTAGCGAAGGATTAAAAAAGACATTATCTGCTCAGGTTGAACATCGATTTGGCTTTTGGACAGTATTATCAAATTTTGGATCGTGGGCGGCAGCTGCAATCGCAATTGTCGTTGCATCTTGGCATAAGCATGTCGGGGGGTGATTTTAATGGCATTAAGCATTCAGATGTTTACACAGCAAACATACTACGCAAATCATTATGCGCCGAATAGCGAGTGGTCTCAATTATATTACGCTCTGCAAAATGATGCGAGCCTAAACTCAAAAGACATTAGTGTAAAGCTAAATGACGAAGGGGAATATACAGGTTGGACGTATAGCGAGATCGCCTCGTTCGTTGAAGGTGGAGGTATTTGGATTGACTGGTGTGGGTGGCCATTAGCTGCCACCGATACTACTATATTTGTTCCTATGGGAGATTTTGAAGCTAATTTTGCTGGTCTCGCTAAATCTTTAGGGGTGCCAATGGGATATGAAAACGGGCCTCCTAGTTTCTCAGCTGTCCCTTCCGGTTTTCCTTATGTACGCAGTTTATGTACTACTGGCGCGGTAGAAGGACAAGGATTCGAGGCAAACCCTAATAGCATCAGTACCGTAAGCGGTACAACACACTGCTATTCTAGTTTTGCGATCAGGTATGGCAAGGGCGCATATTTTTACGCTTTTGGAAATAATATCGCATACGGTTACGGAGATCTACTTCCTCAGACGCCCAATCCAGGAGTTCCTTTTGATCAATACTGGCCCTTTATCCAGAGCGTCATGCAAGAAATTGTAGGCTATAAACTGACAACATCAAGTGGACCAGGCTGTTCGTATTACGGGACATATAAGGGTCAAACGTCAAGCGGACTATTTATTTATGAGCGTCAAAGCGGTTCGGACATCATACAAACGATCGTTGATAGCACATGTACGCCAATTGGGGGGGTGAAGACAATCGCACCGACAAACTGCAACTCAAATGGACAATATGGCACGTATGTGGGTACAGGAGCAAACTTCGGATCGGTCGCCACAGATGCAGTTTACATGAAGCAGGGTAGTGGGACATATACACTTTCTGTAATTGATCCGACCACCTGTGCATTAAATGGAAGTTTTCAGCACACTGGTACTTTTTCAACATCGGGATCAAATGGAACTGGAACACCAACAAACTGCAACTCAAATGGACAATACGGCACGTATGTGGGTACGGGTGCTGATTTTGGTTCTGTTGCTACGGACGCAGTGTATATGAAACAGAGTAGCGGAAGCTACACATTATACGTTGTCGATCCGACCACCTGCGCATTAAAAGGACATTTTCAGCACGCGGGAACCTTTTCGGCATCTGGATCTAGTTCAAACTCATCACCAAGTGCAGGTAATGGAACCACGCTCTCGACTCAGGATTACATCTACGCAGGTGCAGTGATCGGATTTCTTGGAGTAGCATATTGGTTTTTGAAACGTCCTCCGCAGGGGGAGTGATCAACCGTGAGTAATGCTAGTTTTTTTAATAGCTCAACAGTACAGGGAATCGCTGTATACGTTTCACGCTCAACGACCATCCCTGTATCGGACATTTTAGCACAGATGGCAGATGAAACAGGATTCGGTACAAGTTACCAGTGGATAGCTTGTAAAAATCCTGCTGGCTTATCTCTTAATGGTCAGCTTGGATGTTTTACGAGTTATCAGCAAGCAGAGCAAACGTATGCTGGCTACTATCACAATGGATACTATAACAATGTGCTTGCTGTCGCAAAAAGCGGAGCATCGCCCCAACAGGTAGCTGTTGCAATCGGAGAGTCGCCATGGGCAAGTAGCCACTATGACGCGGACAACACAGGGCAACCAGGCATTGATCTGATTAACATTATCAATAATTACAATTTGACTCAGTACGATCGCTTGACTACTCAGCAAACGTCTGCGTTGCACTGCGACACTACGTTGTATGGAACCTATGTAGGAACAGGAGCTAGTGCGGATGTTTCCAACGGGCTTGAGGTATACACGCGAACGGTTGGAGGAGTGAAAATCAACACAGTCATAAACCCTTTGACCTGTTCGATTGTGGACGTTTATACTATGGCTCCACCTCTATCTCAGTTACTAAGAGATCAAGGATTTTGGCTGGCGCTGACAATCGGAGGGATAGGGGGAGCAGGTATATTGATGTTTTTGCGTAAACGTTCTAAAAAAAGCGCATTATGATCATATATAGACTATTCGCGGATAAAAATAGACACTTTTTGGCTAAAAATAAGCAAAATGGGGTGATTTCATGCCAGAATTTGATATTACCGATCCTTCCATGCAAATGCACATCACCAACGCAATCAAGGCCGCCCACCGTAGTTCAAGGGACAAAAAATTAAAAAAAGCTGAACAAGACCGATATGAGTCTCAACGAAAATTATTACAAGATATGGTGGATGAAATGAAGAAAATGAATGGTGAAGAGGTGCTAACGGTTGCAACAGCAACTGGCA
>DAHWJX010000135.1:0-3861 GCA_027343965.1 Caryophanales bacterium
CCAATACGGTGACATTGGCACAGGCATTTCGTGCTAAGGGAGGCTTTGTCGTACTGGTTACGGTGGGATCGCGAGACGGCAAAGATATGCTTCGTCCGATCACGGATCAGCCACTTTCTGCCATGTCAGAACGCCCAAGAGACTGGGCAGAGCTTGCGCCGGAGTTGGGTCCACAAACAACAGATCATACGATTATCAAGCATCAATGGGGCGCTTTTTTTGGAACGGATCTCGATTTGCAACTACGCAGGCGAGGAATCGATACGATCGTGTTGTGTGGAATTTCTACTAGCATTGGTGTGGAAACAACAGCTCGAGAAGGGTATCAATACGGCTATCAACAGGTGTTTGTTGAGGATGCCATGGCTGCCATGGATGCAAAGGAACATGAACATACAGTAAGGCACATTTTTTCACGTTTAGGACGGATTCGTGTTACTAAGGATCTGATTATCGATTGACCTATAACTCTATGATGTGAGTGGATTATGCGATGCTGCCTGTTTTGTTTAAAGCATTTACGCTTATTTTCATTATGGCGTTAGGATATTTGTTAAAGCGCCTACGCTTTTTTTCACCGTCGAGCTATACAGTTGTCTCAAAGATTGTCATGAACATTACCCTTCCTGCAGCGATTATTACCGGGTTTGCGAGTTTCGTTTTTCAATCATCGATTATCGGCGTTGTGTTTCTCGGGTTTTTGTGTAACGTTCTCCTGCTGATCATGGGCTATTTCGTGGCGCGCAAGAGGGACAATCGTACAAAGGCGTATTGCATGCTTAATTTCCCGGGCTATAATATTGGCGCCTTCACCATGCCGTTTGTGCAAAGTTTTTTAGGTCCGTTTGGTATCGTTATCACCAGCATGTTTGATGCGGGCAATTCGATCATGTGCACAGGCGGATCTTATGCGATCACATCAAGTGTCGTAGGTGCCAAACAACGCTCGCGTGTATTCGATTCCGTGAAAAAACTGCTGTCATCAGTTCCTTTTGATACGTACATGATTATGCTTGCCTTGTCTCTCTTTCGGATTCACATGCCGTCTTCGGTATTTGTGTTATCCTCCACAGTGGGCAATGCGAATGCTTTTTTGGCCATGCTCATGATTGGCATGATGTTTGAGATGACCGCCAAGCCTGAGTATATTCGCCAGGTACTTCTCACGCTATCGATCCGATATGCATTCGCTATTTCTTTTGCCCTGTTATTTTACTTTTTTATGCCTTACTCATTGGCTGTTCGTCGCGTTTTAGTTATTGTGGTTTTTGCTCCACTGTCAATATTGACGCCTATTTTTACGGAAAAATCGGATGGAGATCCCGCCTTATCAAGTTTGACAGGGTCGCTATCGATCTTGATCAGTATCGCAATTATCACGATGCTGTTGGTGACTATGCATATCGGTTGATCATAGGCATTATACTCAAGGTTCCTCGCCTTGCCACATCTCAATGGTGGTAGCAAGTTCACGCACAGAACCAAGGTTGCGAAATAAATTGACGCTGATGCGAAAACATTCGTCAGCGCTCTTTTTTTCGCCCTTTTGCTTATACACCATGCCTAGATTGCGATAAGTTATTCCGCGAAGCAGCATATTGTTTTGTGAGTCTAAGAGCGAAAGGGATTGATTGTATAATAGTTCAGCATGATCAAAATCTTTCTTGTGAACCCAATAAGTCGCGATATCGGCTAGGAGGGACGCTTCTCTTACGATGCGCTTGTTTTGTTTGAATTCATTTAGACATTGATTCCAAAGCAGAAGGGCACTTTCCCAATTGCCTCGCGCTGATTCCATGATACCAAGATTTTGCATAAGTTCAGTCCTAAGGTATTTGTCACCTATCTCACTTTTGTGTAGTGCTTTCGTTGTTACTGCGATGGCTGATTCATTGTCGTTAAGAACATGAAGAATCCAACCGATGCTCATCTGAACATCGATAATAAAATCCGGATCATTGTGCACTTTCGCTGACTGTTCCGCTTCTGTGTAAGAGGACAATGCATCCCTATTTTCACCTAGGCGATAGTAAACAGTACCTAAATACAATAGGGCTCGCATACGAAGACGGTCTAGTGTTTTAAGTTCATTACACAGCCGAATCACTTTTCGATAAAATCGCAAGGCGTTCTTATACTCCTCTAAATAAAAGCTACAGTTTCCTAATTCATATTGCGTTTCAATGATTCGTTTTTTATCCTTTGCGGCAAGGAACAGTTCAAGAGCCTCTTCAAGTTCATCAAAAGCTCTTTGCCATTCGCTGTTTTTTCGCAGACTTACCCCAAGGATATAATGCGCTCGAGGTTCGATCGAGTCATCGGTTCCAAGCTGACTGAGTTGCAGAGCATTTGTGCTTTTGTAGATAGCCTCTTTAAAATTTCCGTTCTGTAAGGCTGTAGTAGCATCATCGATCAGGTGAAGCGCGTTCGCCTCATGGCTAATCGACGAGAAAAAATATTCTATAGGTTTACCCAAACGTTGTGCAATCAAGGATAACGTAGAAAAGGATGGGGAACATTTTCCGTTTTCAATTTGACTGATAAGTGAGCGGGTCATGTCATTGCCCGCGATTTGTGTTTGAGAAAGATGCATTTGAAGCCGTAATTGCTTTATGCGCATTCCAATATTGGAAGGAATATACATTTACTTACCCCCTGGTAAGTATAATTTACCTATAGTTAGTGATCATAAGCGTAGCATTGATGTATAGTATAGACAAGCCTCATAAAATACATTGATCAAGGTGGTTATGCATATGAAAAAAGTAATTCTTGGTTTCTTTTTATTCGCCGTATTAGCGGTCGCATCGTCAAGTCTTGTATTGCCTCAATCAAAAGGTCTATCTGCAACTGGTAACACCTCAGAACCGCAAAGTGTGAGTATTTTCAGTCTGTAAGAACTGCACAAGGTTATGGGGGTCGTGCGGTTTAGGCGGCCCCACAAAGGCAGGATTAATGAGTATTAGTTAAGTTCGATTGTATAGTGGCTGTATATGTCAGAATTTTCAATTTATGAGGTGGTTTCCTATGGCTGTAGTAATCCAAGAAGGGGGCGCACACGTGACCCATCATCTTGCGAAAAAGGCAGAGTTGCTCCTACAAAGTCAAACAGCTTTGGAGCAGGACTTGCGTAATGCCTGGAAATATAGGGAATTATCCTTGGATTATCAACCGATATATCATGTGGGATCAGGTGCTATTCTTGGATTTGAGGCTCTTATTCGTTGGGCTCATCCTGCCTACGGATTTATCGCCCCGACCACATTTATTCCTATAGCGGAGAAAATCGGACTCATCACCTCCATCGGTCACTGGGTTTTACAGGCTGCATGTGCTCAGGTGGCTGCCTGGAATGAAGAATTTGGTATGAATTTTTATGCTTCAGTTAATCTTTCGGCAAAACAAATGGAAGATGGAATAATCGCTGAGCTTGTTAGTGACGTCTTGAGAGAAACTAAGTTGCGGCCGAACTTGCTTGAGCTTGAACTCACGGAAGGGACACCTTTTGAAATGAACAGAAAGATTGCTGAGGATCTGAATCGATTGCATGAAACAGGTGTACGATTGGCCATTGACGACTTTGGAACAGGGTATTCCTCATGGCAATATCTCAGTTACTTTCCTATCGATACCGTGAAGATCGATCGTTCCTTTATTCAAACTATGTTGAACAGTACTAAACAGGATATTATTGTCACCTCAATGATCGATTTGGCGTTAAAGTTACATCTTCCTGAAATATTCATAGCGATGTAAAGAGGACACCAAAATTGGATGATACAGGAATGTATGAGTTTGGAATGGCTGGGCTTCCGAACCTTTTGTACTGTGAGGCGGCTGTGGGGTCTGGTTTTCACTCCG
>DAHWJX010000145.1:0-9406 GCA_027343965.1 Caryophanales bacterium
GGCGAACGGGCGCCGCCCGCCACACGTCGGGTGCAGTTCGATTCCCCCCTGCAAAGGAGCTTGTTGCGTCACGGCTCGTGATTGCCGCGAGCCATGACGCACGGATTCACCATGAGTGACATGGTGTACACCGCCGTTTGAAAGCGTCGGCCATTGCGCTCGTAGAGTGGAGTGGCTATGCTGACATACATCGATTTCAGTGAGACAAAATCGATCACCGCAATGGATGCGGATTGTCCTTGAAATCAGCCCTGCCCATCGCAAAGAACAAAAATCTATCCAAGACGAACATCCACCCCGATGACGTCGTAAGACTCGCTCTTCAACCGCGCAGGGAAACAGCCCATTTTGGAGGCTCTGGACGGTCACTGATGGCAAGCATTGATCCTGATAAGCCCGAATCATCTCCAGCACCCTTTAGACATTGATATGTCATTTTCGATACATCGTGCGGCGTACGTGGCAAACTTCGTGCCAGCATCGGAACGAAAACTTCTGACGGCTTTAATAAGGCCTATCGTTCCCAGCGAAATCATGTCATCTTCATCGACACCCGAATCCCGATATTTTTTGGCAATGTAGGCCACAAGGCGCAAATTATGTTCGACAAGCATCGAAAATGCGTCTTGATCTCCATTTCGCAATCGAATCAGACAGTCCCTTTCATCTGTCTCATTAAGTGGATGAGGAAAAGCTTGATTTTTTACGTAAGACATAAGCATCAAGGTCTGACTGGCTAAGAAATACGGCGGTTGAAGAGCGGGCATGAAAAGGTCCCTCCCAACGTCATTGGCTCACAACCAGACCATTCTATGTAATCCAAGCCAACATGGTTCATTTGAAACGCCCAATTTAGGTTAAGACAGGCAAAGATGCCTGTTGCGTGCATAAGGGTATCGTGGTAGACTTTCTCTAGTAAATATGTGGGTGAAACGTAATAGAGTCTCACTTAGGTAATACAGCCAGTGATTTTCCAAATCCAACGCACAGGGGGTAACCACTCATGATGAAGTCCACAGGTATAGTAAGAAAAGTAGACGAATTAGGACGCGTCGTGATCCCAATTGAACTGCGTAGAACACTCGGCATCGGGGAGAAAGATGCACTGGAGATTTACGTTGATGGTGATCGCATCGTTCTTAAAAAATACGAACCTGCCTGTATATTTTGCGGGCAAGCAGACGAAATTGTGCATTTTAAAGGTAAAAACATTTGCCCGTCTTGCATTGCTGAAATGGCCGGAAGATGAGAGAATTGACTTCGCTACTACGATAACTGATAAGCCACAGTCTGTGAGGGGTTCAGTCAGTGGCTTATCTGTTTTTATCTGCCTCAAGAAGTTGTTGATAAACATCTCTTCGTGATAATCCATGCAATTTAGCTACTTCACGCATAGCCTCTTTTCGATCCACACCTTGATTGACGAGCATCTGCACATGATCAACGATTGGCAGTAAGTTGTCATTTACAAATTCCTCAGCGGTAGCTTCAGTTCCTTGTACAACGATGACCATTTCACCTTTTTTGGGGGATGTAGCAAACGAAATACCTTCTTTGGTTAAAACACCGCGTATAAAATCCTCATGTAATTTCGTCAGTTCGCGTGCGATCACAACAAATCGCTCACCAAAGGCTTCATACATCGCCTGTAGCGTCTTATCGATGCGATGCGGAGCCTCATAAAAAATCATCGTTTCTTTGTGGTACCGCAATGCCTCTAAGGCTTGCTTTCTTCGATTGACCTCACGCGGTAAAAACCCATAAAAAGAAAAAGAGCCAGTGGCAAACCCAGAGCCACAAAGTGCCGTTATTCCTGCGCTTGGTCCAGGAACAACGACCACATCGATCCCGCTTTCGATAGCAAGTTGTACAACTTCTTGACCAGGATCTGAAATGCCTGGCATACCTGCGTCGCTGACAACCGCGCCCTGCTCACCACAAAGTACCCGCTCCACGATCTGTCTTGCAGCCACACGTTCATTATGTTCGTGATAGGAAAATAAGTCTTTACCTGAAATATCGAAGTGCGTCAACAGTTTTCTTGTATGTCTTGTATCCTCTGCCGCGATAAAATCCACTTCACGCAAAATACGAACAGCGCGAAACGTGATATCCTCGAGGTTGCCGATCGGGGTGCCAACAAGGTAAAGCTTACCTGCAACCTGATCTTGATTTTGCATAAGGTACTCCATTCCTTCCTATTACGATCGACTTTGCAGGTTTTGCAAGCAAAATAGGCAATCACCGTCTCGCATAGCACCGTAGTTGAGGTTGCAGATATGAAACCCATCGTCGTACAAACTACTCAAGTACTTTAAAGCTTCGCCCTGCACAGGCGTCTGTTCTTCTGCATAGAATTTGGCTCGTTCCCTTAAGTGTTCATTTTCAAGAAGCAGTCGCTGATTTTCTTCGATCAATTCCTGTAATTGAACCTTAATTGCGCCCAACTCTTCGTAAAATTCACCAATGCGATCTTGCAAATGTTCTACTTCGCGAAACACGAATTGCTTATCCACCAAACTCGCTCACCCCAAACGTACCATCCGCTACATGCCAATTGTATCAATCGCCTGCATCAAAAACGACTCGAGTAATGACATCGCATTGACATGTGCCTTCAATCTCTTGGTGAGACCGCTAAACAGCATGGCGAGCCGCGTCCAAGTCTGTGGTGGTAATGCGCGCGCTTGTGTCTCAAAGTCGCCGCTTTGTGCAAAAACTTCCGTCTTAACACCATAATGAATGGCTACCGCATCACGACAAAAGGCTATCAGCAATTCCCCCAAAAGTGGGTAATCCTCAGTCTCACTATCTTTTGCCATACGGTCACTGGCAAAATACCAGGTAGCCGGATCTTTAGCAGCTAATAACGAGCCGACTTCCATCACAAGCTTCTTCACATGGTCAAATCGCTCGGTATGACTATCTTCTTCCCACAACTGTTCTTGGGAAAGTAAAAGAACCGTACAGCGTGATCGCAACGTAGGCAAAACGGCCATTGGCGAGTGCGCAAGCAAAAGAAACAACCGATCTTGTGCTGGCTCTTCCACCCATTTTAAAATGGAGTTGGCAGCCTCCGTGGTCAACGTATCAGCCTGCTCTAAAATAACAAAATTGTGGTTACGTAAACTCTTCATTCGTCGATCTTGTCTAACGGCCAATCTCATTTGTGCTATCTTTAAGGAGGCTCCGTCAGGGGAAAGCCAGTTGACCGCCGGGTGATTGCCTGATTGCACAGCCTGGCAAGGGCCACAGACTTTACACGCGCGACCCTCTGGCGAGACATCTTCACAGACGAGCGCTTGCACCGCCTCGAGCGCTTCTTTGGCAAGGCGGTCACGATCTTGATGCACCAAGAGATACGCATGCGATAGCCTATCGAGGGCACTCAAATGGTGCAACACATTCGCTACATTGGTAATCATGCGGCACCTCAGCTTTCATTTCCTGACTCATGTCTGTAAACTAATGAGAAGGCCCTTGACTTCGCCAACAACATGGAGAATAGCAAGCGGCTCCAATTGATTTTGAAGAGCTTGTTGCAGTAGCGCCAGAAGGTGCCCGTCAATTTCTTCCCATGTAGCGTACAACTTTTTGCGACCTCGCGTATCAGATAGAGCCTCATTTTTTACAGCCAGCCCATTTTTGACGATATGATCGACAAGTTTCTTCACGGCCATCCTATATGCTTGAACAGTGGAAAATGACTGGCTGTACACTAACGCATCACCCAAGTTTTGAACTTGCGTGACCATAGAGTCTATCTCGTCCTTAGCCATCAAGGCCTTATCCTGTGCAAGCAAAGTCAAAAATTCTTCGCTGACTTCTTTATGCGAAAGTGCATAGTCCCGTTCCCCTCGCAACTTGGCTGAGCCGCTTGTCTTACGTTCGATCTTCATAAGCTGACTCCCTAAAACTGTTCAAACTGATCGACCGTAACTACAAATACGGTAGCTCCTCCTACTTGCACCGAGATCGGGAAAGAAACATACGACTCCACTTGATTGCCTAAAGGTGACATAGGTGTCACCAGTTGATCACGGGCTTTGCAATTTTGCGAAATGATCGATAAAACAGGATCAACTTGATCATCTTGCACACCAATGAGAAACGTCGTGTTGCCCGCACGCAAAAAGCCGCCAGTAGATGCCAGCTTTGTCGCACCGATGCTTTCTTTAACGAGCCGTTCCGACAACCGTGATACATCTTTATCCTGAACGACGGCGATAATCAGTTTCATGGAGAGTTCCCCGCCCTCTCAAGTGTCTTTTGTACCAAAACAAAGATCTGATCCGCCAATTCGTGAACCGGAAGACTACCATCTAACCATGTGACTCGTTGTCTATTTTGTTCATAGATCTTCAATAACCCACTTCGTACACGGGCAAAGAAGTCAGGACCACGCTTTTCAATACGATCGGCCTGTGCCATATTTCTTGCATCTACTCGATATAGTGCAAGATCGATGGGCACATCTAACACAATCGTAAGATCGGGCACTAATTCCCCTATGGCCGGTGCATTAACAGCCTCGACAAAAGTTGGGGTCAGGCCACCCTGTTCGCCTATCCCATACCCTTGATAGGCGATACTGGCATCAAAAAAACGATCGCATACCACCACGCGGTTTTCTTGAAGTGCTGGGCGAATTACCCGTCGTACATGTTCCGCGCGCGAAGCCGCATACAGATATACTTCCGTTTCTGGCAACATGTCTGATGCTGGATTGAGCACTAACGCACGGATAGCATCACCTACTGGGGTTCCACCTGGCTCTCTAGTTTTTCTAATAGCCACGCCAGTTTCTCGCAGACGTTCACACAGAAGGTTAACCTGTGTTGTTTTGCCACTACCGTCGATGCCCTCAAATGTGATAAATAGTCCCGGCAGAAAAAATCCCCCTCACAATGATGCAAGGCATCGCACTCGATATCCCTCATCATAAACGACGCCGTCCACTCGATTACCATTGTCCAATACCGGGGTAAGAATTTCAATATGTTCCTTTAGAAACGTTTCCCCTGGAAGTAGAAGTGGTATACCAGGTGGATAGATTGTGACTGGATCGACAACTCTATGCCCTACTGCCAAAAAAAGTGACGTAAAAACCCCAGCATTGCGTTCATGAAGTGGCATCACCGGTATCACGTCGGAAATAGGTGTCGACGCATGACACAATTCCCATGAGGTAGCCCTTCCAATCGACTTTACTTGTGATGCCACATGAATTAAAGCGTCAACCGTCTTTTTAAAATCCCTCCTGGCATTACCATAGGACCAGGACAATAGCACATGGTACTCTGATGTGTACTCGCTGTATATACCAAACTCTTCGCGAAGCACACGTTCAAGTTCAAACCCTGTGAGATGCAATCGTTCTGCATGTAAAATCCATTTCATGGGATCTTGTGTCGCAGTTTCTTTCACATCAACCAGAAGCCCAAGGCATGCTTCATGTAAACGCAACTTTTGCGCCTCTAATTCAGCTAGGGTAAGGCTAAGAAGTTCTTCGCCATGACAGGCCAACTGCGCACGCATCGCATCAAGCGAAGCCATAAGCAGATAGGACGGAGAACTCGATTGGACCATGCGTAACGTTTCTTGCAGACGCACACGGTCAACACGTGAACCTTGTACATGCAAGAAAGCCGTTTGCGTAAACCCGGCACCCATCTTATGCGCGCTTTGTATAACGATATCTGCCCCGGCAACGATAGCGGACATAGGCAATTGGGGGTGAAAAGGAAGATGAACACCGTGTGCCTCATCAACGATAACGATAAGGCCCGCTTGATGAGCCATCTGAACAATCGCGGCCAAATCACTCACAAACCCATCATAGGAAGGACTCGTTAGGATTAACGCTGTTGCCTGTTGCGTGCGTAACAGTGCCTCTTGAATAGCCATAACGCTAAGTCCGCCAGCTATCTCCGCATGTCCCTGTACAGGATGCCACACAGTTGGCGTAACAGACACCCGCTGTGCTTGTGCGAGAACGAGTGCATTCCATACGGATTGATGGGCGTTTCGTCCTACGATAACGACATCGGAAGGATCAACAACCGCTAAAATAGCGGCGAGGTTGCCTCCGGTGCTTCCAGCAACCAAAAAGTACGTCTCTTCACTTCCAAAAGCTTTTGCAGCTAGCTGTTGCGCCTTGGCAATCACACCATCAGCATGATGCAGATCGTCTAAGCCCGGCACTTCCGTGACGTCGAGTTGTGCAAGAGGCCCTGCATAGCGCGCCAAGGTTGAAAGTAACCCTCGTCCTCGTTTATGACCCGGCACATGAGCCGAAATGCGTTCATACTTTTGCTGCGCGATCAAGGCGTCAAGTAATGGTGTTTTTGCTTGATCATCGTTATTTCGTATCATAATAACTATTTCTCGTTACATTACTCAAAATCCTGCTGGACGTCTGTATGGATAAGCTCATCCAAGTCCGCCCACAGCTGACTCAATCGTTCAATATAAAAATGATAGCGTTCATGTTCCACGGGCGTTTGTAAAATGGCTTCTTCACATGCTGTACAGATAAAACACGTTAAAATATGCAACCCATGTAATGCCTCATTGCCACACACTAAACAAACTTCTTCCCTATCCCCGGGCGTGTCGTTTGCGAATGGTTTCATCGGATTCTCTACTTGCTTGATGGTTTGTTCTTCAGTAAGCATGTTTACAACCTCCCCGGTACACATCGCAGTACTCTTTCATTCACTATCTAATAGTCTCTCCAAACATTAGCATTCTCATACTGTAAAAAAGCTCTTGACATGTCCGCGATGTTCTTGTACCTTATAACTGAAAACGTTATCAGAAATCAATGGTGTATTTGCTAGTTTGAAAAGGGGGTATGGACATGAAAGTGACAATTCGTACAGTCGCCGAACAAGCTGGCGTTTCTGTACCGACTGTATCTCGCGTGTTCAACTCACCGGAACTCGTCAACAAAGTGACGCGCGAACGCGTCATGGCGATTGCTGAATCTCTTCATTTTTTCCCCAATGATCGCGCACGGGCACTCAGAGCGCCTAAAAGACCGATCATCGGTGTGCTTGCTTGGCAAATTAAAGATTTCTTTTTTGGCGAATTATTATCAGGAATAAATAAAGCTGCGGTCACGGAAGATATGGATGTATTGCTTTTTGATGCACAACTTGATTCTAAGCGCGGTATGGATGGCTTGGTCTTCTTAAAGCGGCAACAAAGTGATGGCATTATCTTTACGAGTTCGCCCGTTTTGGATGAATATTATGCCATTATCTCCCGTTTGCACATACCGGTCGTGTTGGCGCTTACGGAAGACTCCCAATATAACCTAAGCTCCTTCAAAATCGACGATAGAAAAGCGGCATTTGATGCAGTAGGATATCTCGTCGCACGAGGACACCGCCATATCGGTATGATATCCGGCCCTATAGAAGATACGATCGCGGGAAACTCCCGCTATAGCGGGTTTCGCGAAGCATTACGCTATTATGGTCTACCTTATACCGATGGTCAGCTTGCATTTGGACAGTACCGCTATGAACATGGCTACAAAGCCATGTCCGATCTTTTGTCACACCATGATGAAACCACTATTACGGCAGTATTCACAGCGAGTGACGAGATGGCCATCGGCGCTATGCGATGCATCCATGATCATGGCCTACGGGTTCCTGAAGATATCTCGATTATTGGTTTTGATAATATAACGCTGTCCGATATGGTTACACCTAAATTAACGACCATCATGCAACCATTTGAACGTATCGGCATGGAATCTGTCTCTTACTTAAAAAAAGCATGGAGCACCTCAGGTGATTGTTCATCAGGGACATACTTTTTGCCACACCGCATCATCGAACGAGAGTCGGTAGCAACCCGTTCTTACGATTCGTCGTAAGAACGGAATAAAATTTCCGTTAATGTATACAAAAACTTAAAGGGGGCAATACAAGAATGAAAAAAAGTACAATGGCAGGATTTGCCGTACTTGCTGCTGGCGTTGTCACATTGACAGCATGCTCCAGCCCATCATCATCGTCAGCTGCAGCACCTGTGAAAAAAGCAGGTAGTGTCGTTACCATTCAATGGGCGGCATCTCCTATTTCACAAACCGGCATTCGTGCTAACCTAATTAAACTTTTTGAAAAATCACATCCAAACATTCGTGTACAATTGATTTCCCAATCGACCAACACGGATACCAACCGCGCGTCACTGATTACGCAAATTACTGGCGGTTCTACGACGCCTGACGTCTTTATGGGTGACGTTGTCTGGCCAGGCCAATTTGCCAGCGCTGGTTTAGCTTTACCGCTTAATGGACACGTGTCAAAAGCTTACTTGAACCAATTTGCACCTGGCCTTGTAGCCGGCGCCACGTATAAAGGCAAAGTATATGCTGCACCGTTCTTTATGGATGCAGGATTCCTGTACTATCGCAAAGACCTTTTACAAAGAGCCCATTTGCCGATTCCAAAAACGTGGGAACAACTCGTCAAGGATGCAAAGACACTTACCAGCAGACACATGGTCAAGTACGGCTTTGTATGGCAAGGCAATTCTTATGAGGGTTTGACTTGTGACTGGATGGAATACCTGACAGATGCAGGCGGTAAAGTATTTAATGCGGCTGGCAAACCTGTGATGAATTCACCACAAGCCATTAAAGCGCTCACGTTTATGCGCTCTTTAATTACATCAGGTGTATCGCCTAGCGCGGTCTCTACCTACCAAGAGGCGCAAGCCATGAATGCATTTAACGACGGCCAAGCCGCGTTCTTGCGCAACTGGGATTATGCATGGTCCAACTCTCAAACCAAAGGCCAATCGAACGTGATCGGGAAAGTGGGCGTTGTTCCCATGCCGACATTCCAAGGCCATGGTGCCACAGGGTATTCCACTATCGGTGGCTGGGATCTCTATGTAAACCCACATACAAAACACTTGGCACAAGACCTTACCTTCATCCAATGGATGACTGGTGTTCAAGCTCAAACTGTGCTCGCTACCAAGTATTCTGAAATCCCAACGAATGGTGCTGTGCAAAAGAATCCACATGTGCGCGCTTTGAACCCAGTCCTTGCGATTGTTAACAAAGCTCATCTGATCGCACGGCCTAGTCAAACGCCAAACTATGCTTTGGTATCCAAAGCAATCTATACCAACATTAATGCAGCCCTTTCTGGTCAATCCAGTGTGAAAGCCGCACTGAATACAGCCAATCAACAGTTGCAAAGCGCCAACAGCGCCTCTTCACTGTAAGTTCTTCAGCCTTAACAAGCCAACAGGCGGAGTAATCCGCCTGTTCTCTTTCTGGGGAGGTTAGCACCATGCGAGTCAGCAAACTCGAACGAAAAAATGCGATAGCAGGTTATATTTTGATCACGCCTGCTTTACTCGTGATTGGACTCGT